>NZ_QXXA01000009.1 GCF_009911265.1 Senegalia massiliensis
ATCAGGAGAAGCTACTAATATTCCTATTATAATTAATAATAATGCAATAATCCATATTTCCATATCAAATCTCCTTACTATTTTTATTTTCACTTATTAAATCTGAGTTTTACTCATTTAATATTAAGCAAACTCAATTTTACGTTTTCATACTAAGTAGTTTATAAAGGTAGCCAAGTAAATTAAGTCGGATTACATCCACTATACCGGATTATCTTCCCATTCATATTTTGTTTGATTGAAATGATATATTTTAATTTCGACTTCGTACCAGTCATTTTCTGTCATCACATTGCAACTGAATTTCGTTTGATTATACCCATAAGTTTCATCAATTACCTCAAGAGTATTCTTTTCAACATCTTCTGCTAATTGATTAAATGTAATTTCTTCCCTTTTATTTTCTTTACAGTAGTAAACATGAGAAAAATCAAAATCAACACCTGATAATGTAACATATGCTTCACCTGTTTGTTCAACTTCATTTTCATTGACGATGTAATACCCATCAGCGAATTTGAAACAAATATAGCCATCTATTTCACAAGATGTAGAAGGTCTTTGTTTTATCGAAGTAATTATTGCATCATTTAAACTCACTGGTAAATTTATATTTGGCTTAGCAAATTGATTCATATTCACTCCCCCCTTATGAAAAAATAGTCAAAAAGATATAGAAATTTATTTAGTTCGCTATTTTCTACTACTACGTCATTATAAAATTCTATAAATATGTATCAAACTCTTTAGTTAAATATGTATTTTACTTTCTTAAACTAGCTTATTTATACTAACTTAAAAACTTTATTAATATACGATGCTGTATGAATTATATCTTTAATTGTAACATATAACATTAGAATCATTAAAAAAACTATAAATACAATCTGCATTATCTCTAACAGCGTTCTTTTTTGTGGTTCTTTAAATGTGCCTTTTATAAGCGTTATGACCTTTAATGCTATATAGATGCTGAAAGTTATATGTATAACTCTAAAAGCTATATATGCATAAGGGATAGTTCTTATTTTTGCATTATTATTTAAAGCCGTAAGTGAAATTAGGAAAATAGTATATATTAATACTGATAATGGACTTCTTTCTTCTTCATCAAATAAAGTAGCCATTTCATACACCTCCAAGATATTAAGTTTATGACTCATAATTCTACTACCACGTCATTATAAAATTCTATAAATATGTATAAAATCCTTTATTTAAATATATGTATTTTATCCTGTATGATATCTGTTAACTATGATTTAGAAAACAATATTTATTAATTTTGAATCTATTTTTATAATTCAAAAAATCCCTCAATATTATAAATATCATATAAGGGATCAAAAATCTTTCTAGAATATACATGATTCTTCTGACTATTGCAGTTGGTATGCTAGAATGTGTTTAAAGAATACTATTGTAATCTTTTATCTTCTTTTTGAATAAATGGATACCATTAAAAATTAAAAAGAAGAATAAATTTATTATGAATACCCCATTCACTATTTTAGTTATAATATTTGTTAACATCTTGTTAGTGAAGTATAAATCTAATGAAAATGGTAAAAAAGTAAGACAATAGGAACTAATAATTAATTTTCCTAATATTCTCTTATCAATGTTTTCTAATTTTTTTATATTAGCCTTAGATTGTACAAAAATTTTAATTATTACTTTATAGGTAGCTATCAATATTACTATTGATATAATTGGTATTAATATAAAACTTACATGAATTATTAATTTAATAAATTCATTTCCAAATTTATCTATTATTGATAAAACCTCCATTTTAATATTTTCTGGTATTTCAGATAATATTCTGATAGCTAATTTATTAATATATCTTTTGCTTATAATTATATATATTATATATGTTATAGAGGCAAAGATAAAAAAATCAAAAACTAAAAGTATACAAGTATTTATCTTTTGCCATAAATTTAATGCCACATATTTATTTTTAACTTTTTTGTACTTTAACCGTGTTATATACAAATATAAGTTAATTTTTAATCTTATATTTGTATATGCTCTTACAAATGAAAAACATGAATAGTTACATGAATAACAGTTGATAACTTTCTCATTTAAAAATTTGTTTTTACAATACTTATTTGTCAAGACATCAAATGTATCTTTTAGATAACTTACCGACAATATTACTCCCATAAATAGACTTGCTATCTGAATATAATTTGAGAATTGCATGTTTTCATTTTCTAAAATAACTATATTTTGCATTGTTTTAATACTCACAATAATCATAGTAATTAAATTGATAAAATACACAATAACTTTTCTTCTCAATATTTTATAATCATCTCTTGTATTAATTATCATAATGATTGAAATAAGAAGAAAACTAAAAATAAAAATACTTGAAAGGCTTGCTTTCAGTGACTCAGTAGTAATTTCATCTGGTCTCATAACAATCATAAATACTTTAGAAATCTCATATACAAAAATGATGAACAAAATACAAGTTATAAAAAAGCGCACTAACAATTTAGGAATTGATTGTTTATTGTATATATCGCTAAACATTGCTAAAACAAAATACTTGATTTTTGTAACGGGATTATATAAATATTCAAAAATATTTGGATAATAAATAATTCCATTAGTTAAAAAGGTTATTCGAAAAATAATGATCAATAAATTTAATATTTTAGCTTTACTATATATATCACTACTTATGCTTATCTGTAAAACTTTTAGCAATAATATCACTAAAGGTGATACAATAACAGTAATTATACCACTTTGATAGATAATAAATATTGTGTAATAAGCTACTACCGATAATATTTTTCTTCTGTTTTGATAGTAACTAATACGAGATTCTAAGTAACACAATATACCTACTAAGAATCTAAAAATATTTTTAATACTAATATTCAATATATTGCCTCCTTATAATCTTCTCTAAGGGTATTGGTCTTTCACATGAATATTATACTGATTACAAAACATATATTAACATTGACAAGCATTATTGTAATTTTAGAATTTGTATTCTAAATCTAAATCATCTGAAATTATTGTTAGTTCTCCTAGTTTTATTTTTTTATCTATTTCTGTTGTAATATATTCTACTTTAGTTTTTAAAGATCTTATTTCCTTAAATAAATCTTTGAGATTTAAAATACCTCTATCTTTATCCCCATATTTATCAAAGAAAAATTGGATCATATATATTGTAATCATATGCATATTTTCTAAGTGAAGTTGATTTCTTTTATCGACTCCTATATATAGGATATCTGGTGATTCTTTGATTTCTCTGACTCTCTTATTGTTATCAAAAATATAATATATATTTTTTCTTTCTCTCAAGAATTTCTTATGTTTACTAATCTGTTTTTTAAAAATTTTATTGACAGTGCTTTGAATTTTTACATGATTTTTGTCTATTTCATTAATATAATGATTATCCTTCCACTTACATTCTATTATAAGTAATTTATTGTGTAAGACATCATACAAAGCAATATCAATATCACTTTTTATTTTAGCTTTATCATACATAAATTCATAATATTTTTCTTTGCTAATAACAATATTATTATAAAATTTAACCTTATTAATCATATTATCTATTACTGTTTTTGAAACTGTATTATCTCTTTTAATAAAATCAATTTTCTTTCTATAATGACCATTTGCTAAGTTAAAATGAAAATCATTCAACTGTAATAATGAAGGAATTGTCACTATTTTATTTTTAACATTTATTAATGGAAATTCTATAATACTACCTTTACCTCTAAATGTAAGAAATTCTATGTGGTTTGTAATTATATGATTGCTTAACATTGTTATTTTTCCAATCTTATTAATTAGCCATTGCTTGTCATAAGACATTAAATAATCCTCTGGTGTAATAGTTTTCTTCATTTCTACGGAACTATATAACATATTTCTTATTCTTTTTATAAAAGATAGATAATACAAAAATCCAATTACTTTTTTCGTATCCTCAATTTTATTAATAACTTTACTTTTTGTTTTTTCACCTAACTTTTTTATATCCTTATACACTAAACTATTACAATGTTCTAACATCTCTTCATCAATATCTATTATAAGTCTATCTAATTTTTTTAAATCTTTACGCTTCTTTGGAAGATACTTAAGAGTATACTTTTCTAATCCATCTATAATCATCTTTTGCTCCTTATTAAACTCTTCTTGTGCGTTGAATCCATGATAGTAGAACACTTCTTCTTTATATTTATTAGTTACTAATGAAGTTATTAATCGATAGCTATTTTTACTTTCTTTTTTTAACTCACTCTTAGCAAATGAATTTCCATCTTTTATTTCCTGTAACACTCTGAAATCTTGCATAATAGATCTTAAAATAGGATACTTCTTATTCCTATAATTATTGTAATCACCTTTATTAACTTCTATATTTAGTTTCTTATCTTTGATATAATCATAAGCATTATGTAATAGCAATGATATAGTATACCTTTTTAAATAATTATTAATGTTTGCTGGATTAGACTCTTCATAACTCATTTCTAAATCAAGTAATGGATAAATAACTAAATTTCTAATATTATCTCCATATTTTCTAATATAATCTTCAAATCCTTCATCTATAATGTTCTCTACATGGCTAATTAATTTCCCTCTTAATTCATACTCATTCAATTTAATCCCCTCTCTAAGTTTGTGATCATTTAATATTTATTTAAGCAATAAGCATAACAACATATTATCAATCTTTTATTTCATAATTTGCTATTATATTTAAAGATTAAAGAATTTTAGCTAACAAATATTTATCCTCTTTTTTGTAAAGGTTTTCCTGCGTTCGATATAATTCTATCTACTCCCTTACAATCACTATATACTTATGGATATATTTTCTATTTGTTCAAGCTATACTTATTTTAACATATCTAATATTTATTTGGTACTATAAATGTCAATAAATGTAGAACTTAGTAATCAAATAAATATAATTACTTGTCTATAGGTAACTTTTCTTATATTTTTTATTTATTCGACAAGTATCGACTAACTTTTTAAATACTTTAGGTTATAATATATTTACTATGCATGAAAACATTTCAGAATATGATAATAAACCAGTGCAAGGTAATCTTAAAGGAGGGATATTTATGAAGGTTGGATTTAGAAAACCATCTATTAAAAAGTCTATTAAAGCTAGGACAACTGGTAAGGTAAAACGTAAGATTAAATCTTCCATAGATCCTACGTATGGCAAGAAAGGAATGGGCTGGGTAAAGAATCCTAAGAAAGCTGCTTATAATAAAGTTTATAAGAAAACAACTTTTGGACTAAGTGATTTATTTAAACTATTTAAGTAAACTAAGGAGGATGTAAAATGAATAAAATATTATTAATTTCATTAGACGTAATTGATGATTTAAATCATCAACCTTTATTCAAAGACTTTTGTGATTGTTTAAATACAATTATAGAAGAAAAAAATGCAGTTGGTTTTGTAAGTAGATTACCTTCAAGAGTAAAAGAAGCAAAAGAAAAGTATGGAGGTATAAATAAATCTTATCATTTTATAACAAGGCAAAAGGCTAAAAAAATGATTAAAGAGCATGGGAAGAGTTATTTTATATTTTTAGGAAATAGAGATGTTGATTTTTATACAGCAGTTAATGCAAAGATGTTGTTTCTAATTCCAACATGGGTTCGAGAAACTGACTATAAAGCTAGAAGATATGGTTTGGAAATAGACAATAGCAAAGAATTACTAGAAATAGTTAGAACAGCTAATAATCAAAACTTTTGGTATGCTTATAAGGAATTAGAAGATGGTTCTATAGTAATGTCTTTAATGGATGGGGCTTATAGAGCATATTCTAAATCTGATACAGAAAGAATTTTAATTAAAAAATTTGAAGAAGTTTTAAAGCAAGGAAACAGAAATACTTTTTTTGAAATACTTTTATACCACTTTTTATCTGCTATTTCTAATGATAATACTTTATTCAGTGATGTCACTATATGGGGGATATTCCCTTCATCCACAAATAAGTTAAATTCAGAAATGCTTCACTTTAAAGAAACAGTCAGAGAGATGATGAAGTGTCAAGAACCTCGTAATTTAGATATTCATAATAAAAATGTTTTATTGAGACATACTCCCGTTAAAAAAAGTCAGCATACAAAAGGTAATATTAGATATAAAGATGGGTCTGACAAACATTTAAACTCAATATATGTAAATCCGAAATTCAAAAAGAAATTAAAAAATGCTACAGTTTGTATATTTGATGATTTTCTTAACTATGGCAATTCATTTGAAACAGCGAGAAACTTGTTGAAAAAAGCTGGAGCTAAAAAAGTTATTTTTGTTGCTTTAGGGAAGTTCAGAAAACCGTATATATATCAAGATTATGATATAGAAGGTGATGTAACTACAGATTATTTTAATTTTGAATTAATTAATAGATACGACATCTCTCATCTGTCTTTTGAAATAAATGATGAAGCTAAAAATGAAGTTGAAAATTTGCATAAAATATTCAATCTTTAGCCTCTTAGCCGAATATTTAGTATATAATAGTATTTAAGGGGTGAAGTAATATGAACAAATATCTAATTGCTCTAAAAGAATTAAAAGTTAATAATGAACTTATATTGAAAATGCTAAAGATCTTTCAATTGATTGATTTCAAGCTTTTATTTGAAGGTAAATATTTAGATATTGAATTTAAACATAATATAAAATTTGATAAATATGCTAATACATTTAGTGATGTACCTAAACTTAATGATGCAATTAAAAAGGCTAAAGAAATTATAGCTCTTAGCAAAGAAAATAAAATAAAAATTACAAATATAAAAGATAAAAAATATCCTTATAATTTAAAATTAATAGATAACCCTCCTGCAATTCTTTACTATAAAGGAAGAGCTTTTTATAAAAAGCATAGAAAAAGTATTGCATGTGTAGGTACAAGATCTATAACTAGTTTTGGTATTAATGCATCAGAAGCGATTATACCAAGTTTAGTAAAAGAAGGTTTTACCATAATAAGTGGTTTAGCTATTGGTATTGATACAGTCTCCCATAAAATATGCTTAGACAATGGGGGTACTGCTATAGCAGTTTTAGCACATGGATTAGATGCAATATATCCAAAAAGCAATAAAGACCTATACAATAGAATTTTAGAAAATAATGGTTTAGTAGTTAGTGAATATCCTATTGGAACTAAACCAGATAAATTTAGATTTGTAGAAAGAAATAGATTAGTAAGTGGCTTGTCTAAAGGTACTATAGTATTTGAGACAAAAGAAAAAAGTGGAACTATGCATACTGTAAATTACACACTTGAACAAGATAAACCCGTTTTTTGTCCTTTACCTCAAGAAGCAGGATTGACTACTACAGCATTAATTAAATTAATTCAACAAGGCAAAGCAATTAGCATTCCTTCTCAAAATGCTTTTGAAAGAGTTGTTTTAGGTACAGGATATAAAATAAAAGACAAAGATAAAGTTAATAAATTAAAAAAGAAATCTGCTTCTAATATCATAAATTCTTCTAAAATTGATTATAAAGAACTAGATAAAGCCTTTAATTTTGATGAAAAGAAGTATTCAGGAATTAGAGTTGATAAAGATTTATATTTAAAGTATAGAGAAGTTCTTAAAGAGAATAACTTGACAAATAAAGAAATGTTTAATGCATTTATGCTATCTGTTATTAATAGTAATTCAAGCAATAAAAAATAAAATATTAGCCTTCGGGCTTTTATTTTTAATATTGTATCGAACATACGTTTAAGAAAGGAAGATAATATATGACTACTGCTGCAATATATGCACGTAAAAGTAAAGCAACAGATAAAGGAGAATCAACAGAAAATCAAATAAATAGAGGTATATCTTTATGTAAGCTTCGTGGATGGGACTATACTATATATGAAGATTATGATGTATCGGGGAAAACATTAGATAGACCTGAGTTTACTAAAATGATGAAAGATGCCCATGAAGGTAAAATTAATAATATTATATGTTATAAACTTGATAGGATATCCAGAAGTGTTAATGACTTCTCTAATTTAATAGAGGAACTTAATTCTATTGATGTAGGATTTGTATGTATTAAAGACAACTTTGACACTTCTACGCCAATGGGTAGAGCCATGATGTATATTACCAGTGTGTTCGCTCAACTTGAACGTGAAACCATAGCTGAACGTGTAAAAGATAATATGGTGGATCGTGCAAAAATGGGAAAATGGAATGGTGGGCCTATTCCCTATGGTTTTGATACTGAGAAAAAGAAAATAAACTATAAAGGTAAAGATAAAAAAATATCTAAATTAATAATAGATGAAAAACAAGCTGCAATAATAAAAGAATTTTATCAATGGTATTTAGAATCAGATGGATCTATAAGAAATAATGTAGTAAGAGCAAATGAAAAAGGATATAGGACAAGCAATAATGCTTATTGGAGTCATAACCAGATGTCTAGATTGCTCCAAAATCCTTTATATTGTATTGCAGATGATAATGCTTATACTTACTTTAAAAACTCAACACAAGTAGATATAGTAAATGATAAAGAGGAATATAATGGTGAACATGGTCTTATGTTTTATAATAGAAGAAAACAACATAAAAAAACATCCAAACAAAGGGATGAACAAGATTGGATTCTTACTATTGGTGAACATGAAGGTTTTATTCCAGGAGAAATATTTACTAAGGTACAAAGAAAATTAAATCTAAATAAAAATAAAGCACCACGTTCTGGCCAAAGTGAAAGATCTCCTTTAGTTGGGCTTATTAAATGTGGTAGATGTGGATCTAGTATGAGTGTATTTGCTGCACCTAAAACTACAGGTGATGGTAATAAAAAGTATTACTACTATTTTAGATGTTTGACTCGTGAACAAAAATCAAAGACTCTATGTGATAATAAAAACATAAGAGCTGATATATTAGAGGACCAAGTTATAGAGTATATAAGCAAAATTGGAGAAAATCCTGATGTTATAAATGAAATCTTTGAGAAAGCAAACAATAAAATTGATGATAATAGGATACCTTTAATAGCTAAAAGAAATGAACTACAAAAACAAGTAGATGAAATTGAAACTAAAATAGATAATTTAGTTGATGCTTTAAGTTCTGATGCACTTCCCCAAATTGTTATTAAGAAAAGATATAAAAAATTAGAGCAAGAAAAAGAAGATTTATTGAAAGATATAAGTTCTATTAATTTTGAGCTGGATAATAATACTCAGGAAAATATTAACCTGGATAAAGTAAAAGAGTATCTATTAGATTTCAAAAACACCTATGAGTATTTAGATGTGAATGAGAAAAGAAAGATGTTGCAATCTATAATTAAAGAAATTAAAATTGATAGAGAAAAAGTTTTTATGAAGCTATATTTTGACATTCAAGATGAGGACGAACAAGCTTTTTGCTTACGCAAGGACATGGATTCATACTTGCAACAAGCATGAAATTTGATGGATATGTATAAGTAGCATTCACTCTAGATATTGTCACTACATTATCTTCCATAGGCTGACGCAATACTTCTAATGTTGATTTTCCAAATTCAGGTAATTCATCTAAAAATAATACACCATAATGCGATAAAGAAACTTCTCCTGGTGAAGGTATTCTTCCTCCACCTACTAAAGATACTCTTGATATAGTATGATGAGGAGCTCTAAATGGTCTTTTTTCTATAAGTCCAATACCCTTTTCTAGACCTGCTATGCTATAAATTTTAGTCACTTCTAGTGCTTCTTTAAAAGACATCTTAGGTAAAATTGTTGGAAGTCTTTTGGCAATCATTGTTTTTCCAGATCCAGGAGGGCCAATAATTAATATATTATGTCCTCCTGCAGCTGCAACTTCCATTGCTCTTTTTAATGTTTCTTGTCCTTTAATATCTTTAAAATCATAAAATGAATCTTCTTTCTTTCTATCATTTATTTTAGTAGTTTTCCAAGGTTTAATGTTTTCTAATCCATTTAAATAATTAACTAATTGTTTTAAATTTTTAATAGGTATTATTTCTATATCTTTTACAACACCACATTCTTCTTTATTGTCAAATGGTATAATCACCTTTTTTATTCCAAGAGAAATAAGTGAAATAATCATTGGTAAAGCTCCATCAATTTTAGTTACTTCTCCATCTAATGCTAATTCTCCAATAAAACATGTATTAGATAAATCATCTTCATTTATAATACCCATACATTTTAATATTCCTGAAGCTATAGCTAAATCCATTTGCGATCCTTCTTTTCTTGTATTTGCAGGGGATAAATTTATTGTAATTCTACTTAGTGGAAACTTAAATCCACTATTATTTATAGCAGTTCTCACTCTATCTTTAGATTCTTTTATCGATGCATCAGGTAATCCTACAATATTAAAACTTGGCATTCCATTTGATAAATCTGTTTCAACTTCTACAATATTTCCATTTAATCCTTGAAGTACACATGTTTTTGTTTTTGATAGCATTTTCAAATCTCCTTTTAATCATATACATCTATAATTCAATAAATTCTTAAAAATTCCTTTTTTTATTTTTGTAATTTTAATATCAATTATGATAAGCTTAATTATGATAAAAACAAGAAAAAATATAGTTAACTATATTTTTTCTTGTTTTTATATATTAACTTTTGCCTCATATATAAGAAATTATTTTGATGTATATGTATAGATATAATATCAATTCCTGGATAATCATTTTTAGAGTATGGATTTTTATTTAAAATTAAATTTCCTCCAGAATACAAACCAGAATAATTTATAAACATTTCATTTAATAGCTTTTCTTTTAATAGCACTGAAATAAATCCAGGTGATTCTACTAATATCTTATGTAATCCTGCCTCTTTTAATTTTTTTAACATATTATAAATATTAAATTCATTAGTATGTTCTTCATATAGTACTTTAATTTTTTTATTGTTTTTTAATTTATCCTTATCATTATTAATTTCAATTTCTTCTACTTGATTTTCTATTCTTTGTGAAATATATTTACATCCTTCTTTTGTAGTTAATATAATTGTAGGAATATCTTCTTCTTTCATTATCTTATGGTTTAGATTCATTTTACCACTTCTACTTATTATTATATTCCAAGGTATTCTTTTATCTTTATTTAAGCTTTTCATTCTTATATCTTCTAATTTTTCATCATATATATGACCTGTTATATTTGTTTCAACTTCTAAAGTTTTACTCCCAAAAATAATACCATCGCTATAAGTTCTAAGCAAATTTAATACCCATAAATCAGCTAATCCTCCATTTGGATCTAAAAAATTTCCTTTAGAAATTTCATTACTTTTAGTTTGATCTTCAAAACCAATCTTACCATCTAATGTCATAATTAAACTTCCATATAAATATGGTAATTTATCTATAGAAGGAATATCAAAATCTCCATATATTTCTTCTATATATTCATGAGCACTTTTATTTAATGAATTATTATTTATTGGAAATATTCTGTTTAATTTTATGCTTTCTTTTGGAAATTTTATTCTTTTAAGTTTCATATAATCACATCCTAATTATTGTATTAATTCAATTATAATAATTGCCGAGGAAATAGTCAAATTTAGCTATTTATATTGATTTTTAGACAATTTTTAATATGTAATTTATAAATATTATTGAAATACTTGTATCGTATATTATATGTAAATACACAAAGAATAAAAGTATGATAATAAAATTTTTTATATATGGATTTTTAGGATTATTAGTAGAGATTTTTTTTACAGGTATTCATTCATTTGTATCTAATGACTATACTCTCATCGGTCATACTTATATTTGGATGATTTTTATATATGGTTGGGGAGCTCTTCTAGAAAAAATACATGATTTAATAAGAGATAAAAATTTTATTTTAAGAGGAGGTATATGGGTAGTTTTAATATTATCTATAGAATTTATAACTGGAATTTTGCTTAAGAAACTAATAGGTGTATGTCCATGGGATTATACAGGAAGTTCACCTTATCAAGTTATGGGAGTAATAAGACTTGATTATATACCATACTGGTTTGTATTAGGTTTGGTTTTTGAAAAAATACATGATTCTTTAGATGCTTTTATATTTAAACTTAAAATGACTCCAGATTAACATTAAAGAGTCATTTTAAGTCCAAAAAGCGTTTGTTATATGATTTATTTTATTTTCATTTATATAGTATTCTAGTATATCAAATCTAAATTGAGTATCATACATTTTATTATACTTACTATATAACTTTGCAGTATTTATTATTTTTCTTTGCTTTTTAGAATTAACTGCTTCATAGGGATTTCCATATTTTAGATTTATTCTAGATTTAACTTCTATAAAAACTACTACATCATTATCCTTTGCTATTATATCTATTTCACCTATTTTTGTAGTGAAATTTTTCTCTAAGATTTTATAATTTTTATTTATAAGATATTTAATTGCTTTCTCTTCTCCAATATTCCCCTTAATTTTATTATGTTTTTTCATTTTTACCCTTCTTTTCATCAATTTCATATACAAACACCAAAATGCTCGCTATAGCTTCATAGAAATCTACTGGTATCTCACTACCTATTTCTAAGTTATAAAGCTTATTAGCTAAATTATCATCTTTATTTATATATATATCTGATTTCTCCGCCTGTGAAATTATATTTGTTGCTACAACCCCTTTACCTTTTGCAATAATCCTTGGAACTTTATCTATATCAGCTCTATATCTAATTGCTATAGCTACATTTCTTTTTTTCATTTTTCACACCCTAGCATCAAAAATATAATTATTAAAATCCAAATCTTCTAATGGCTCAAAATGAACTTCTTTTTTTTGAATATTTACTTTTATAATTTTATTTTTTATTTTTATAGAATCTAAGTATGTATCTAATATGTTTTTATTTTCATTTATATAATCGGCAACTTCTTTATTGTTACAATTAAAATTAATGATATTTTTACCATTTGCCACTTCATAAATTATATCTAATTTTTCTAAATAAACTGTATTTAAAGATAAATATATTTTAATTTTATCTTTATTTAATTTACCTTTATTTTTATTAAACATATAAATTTTATCTAAAATATCTTTATTTTTAATGTTAATAGGCATGTATAAAAGGGTCATATTTTTGTTTATTTCTTTCAAAAATTTAAGCTCTTCATTCATATCATTTATTTTATTAGTTAAATTTTCATTTTCTTTTGCTTTAGTTGATAATTCCTTTATTACTTTTGATATTTCATTATAGTAGTCTTTTATAATATTTCTATCTACATTTTGATCTATATCTTTTTTTATTATATTATTAAATTTATCAATTTTAAACTTTTGTTCTATATTTAATATATCTTCTATTCTTTTGTCAATGTTTTTAAATTCAGGATAATCTTTAATGGTATTTTTTATTTCTATAATATTATTTGATAGAAAATTTTTACCTTCAATTATATCCATAGTAAGTTTTAAATTTTTTATATTTAAATCCATATTATTTTTAATTAAAAATAATATGGATTTAATTGTATTTTCTTTTATATTTAATTTATTATTCTCCATTTGATTATCATGAAAAAAACTTTTTAAAATATATTTTTCATTATTGGATAATTTAACGTTGCCATTAATTAAACTCACTAAATCTTGCTTTGATATATCATTTATATCCACAATATTTAAAGATTCATTAAAAGAGTTTTCTTTTGTATTTTTGGATAATATTTCCAACGAATTTATATTTTTAGATATATGTCTTATAGTCTCTTTACTTATATTCATATCTAAATTTATAATTCCTTTTACCAAAGTTATATTATTGTTATTTTTTGATAAATTATATTCATTTAAAATTTTGTCTATTAAACTATCTGAATTTTTTTCATCATTATTTAAAATAGGTTTTAAATATGTTGTCTCTCCTACTTTTTCTTTCACTATGAAATTCATATTTTCACCAGCTTTTACATCTACTGGTATTTCAGTCTTAGCTTTTATAAGTTCGCCATTTGCCAATTTCAAAATCAAACTATTATCTAACTTTTCTACAAGCTTAGCATTAATTATAGCGTTTTTAATAAGCATATCTTTATTTAAATTATTTATAGTTTGATTAACTACTGAATATAATTCACTGATTTTCATATAATCACCATCATAAAATATTTTTTAAAAAAGTCATTCTATGGATAGGAGTAGGACCTATTTTTTTCAAAGCCTCTCTATGCTCTTTTGTCCCATATCCCTTATTTTTTTCAAATGCATAACCAGAATATTTATTAGCTAAATCAATTAATATTCTGTCTCTATATACTTTAGCAATAATAGATGCTGCAGCGATACCATGACATTTGGAATCTCCTTTTACAATATTTCTTTGTTCAATATCTATATCAAGTTTTTCTGCATCTATAAGTAACATATCAGGTCTTATATAATTACCTTCTTTTGTCTTCAAATTTTCTATAGCCTTTTTCATAGCCAAATGAGTGCTTTTTTTAATATTTATTTTATCTATTGTCTGATTATCTACTGAACCTATTCCTACTGCAATTGCATTTTTATATATTATATCATATAGTTTTTCTCTGTTTTTAGGAGTAACTTTTTTAGAATCCTTTACTCCTTCTATAATTAAATCTCTAGGCATTATTACAGCGCATGCTACTACATCACCTGCAAGACAGCCCCTTCCAACTTCATCAATGCAAGCTATATATTCATAGCCTTCATTCCATATTTCTTTTTCAATTTTTAACATATAAACACTCCAATCACTAGCTTGGTCTTTCGAGTGTAATATTACCTATTATACCACTTCTAAATTCATCTAATATTATATTAGCTACTCTAGTATAATCAATCTCTGCTCCTTTTAATATAGCTCCTCTTTTTAAAGCTATTTTTTCCATAACTTCAAGGGCGGACTTTTCTTTTATTTCTATATCGTATCTTTTTTCTAATTTAAATGGAGCTATTTTAATTAATTTTTCTACTAACTTTAAAGCTAATGTCTCTATATCCATTATTTCATCTTTAATAGCACCAGTAAATGCTAAATTCCTTGCAACTTCTTGTTCTTCAAATTTAGGCCATAATATTCCAGGAGTATCTAATAACTGAATATTCCCTTTTAATTTAATCCATTGTTTACCTTTCGTTACACCTGGTTTATCTCCAGTTTTAGCACTTTTTCTACGAGATAAAGAGTTTATTAATGTTGACTTACCTACATTTGGTACTCCAACTATCATAGCTCTTATAGGTTTATTTTTAATACCTCTATCTAATTGTCTTTCTTTCTTTTCTTTTATAACAATTTCTGTCTGTTTTACAAGTTCCGAAATACCTTTATTTTTTATAGCATCTATTAATAAAGTATTTATACCCTTTTTATTGAAATAATTTATCCATTCTTTATTTATATTAGTATCACTAAGATCCGATTTATTCATTACCACAATTCTAGGTTTATCACCAATTAATTTATCTATTTCAGGATTTCTACTACTCAATGGTATTCTAGAATCTATGATTTCATATACTACATCTACTAGTTTCAAATTCTTTTGTATTAATTCTCTTGTCTTTTTCATATGTCCTGGAAACCAATTTATATTCATCAAAACACCCCAATAATTATTTATATTAAATAATGGGACTGTTTCCAGTCCCATAACTTATTAATAATTTCTTTTTTCTTTTACTTTTGCTCTCTTACCAGTTCTTTCTCTTAAGTAATATAACTTAGATCTTCTTACTTTACCTCTTCTAGTTACTACTAGTTTGTCAATTTTAGGTGAATGTAATGGGAAAGTTCTTTCTACTCCTACACCATAAGAAATTCTTCTTACAGTAAAAGTTTCTCTATTGCTTCCGCCTTGTCTCTTTATTACAGTACCTTCAAAAACCTGAACTCTTTCTCTATTACCTTCTTTAATTTTATAATGTACTTGTACTGTATCTCCAGAATTAAATTTAGGTAATTCATTATTAACTTGTTCTTGTTCGATTCTTTTAATAATTTCCATTTATATAACCTCCCTTCTTCCTAGACGTTCATATTAAAATTAATAGAGGACCGTCCGTGTTACCCATGTTATTATAGCATAATATAAAACATATTACAACTTATTTTTTATTTCTGTTTTAAATATATTATACACTTTAATATATCTTAATACATATTATATATAGAACTGTAAAAAAGTTTTTTGGAGGTATATTGATGTTTAATAAAAATATTTCTATAATAGGTGGAGATAAAAGAAGTATAGAATTAATCAAATTAATTTCTCAAGAAAATACAGTTAAAATCTACGGGTTTGATAAATATGATGAAAAGTTAGATATAAAAGAAAGTAGAACCTTAGAAGAAGCTATAAAAGAATCAGACATAATAATTTGTCCTTTACCTTTTCATAAAGAGAACAAGTATATTTATTCACCTTTTTCAAGTGAAAAAATCGAAATTAACTCCCTATTAAAGCTTATAGATAAAAAACAAATATTATTTGGAGGAAAATTTAATAGTGAATTTATTAAAGAATGTAAAGCTAAAAATATAAATATTCTTGATTATTTTGATAGAGAAGAACTAAAAATAATGAATGCAATTCCAACTACTGAAGGTGCTATTGCTATTGCTATTAATAATTTGCCTATAACTATACATAATTCTAATACATTAATATTAGGTTACGGTAGAATAGGTAAAATATTATCTAGAATTCTATATGGTTTTGGAGCCAATACAAATATAGTTACACGTAATAAATCTGATATGGCTTGGATTAATGCAAATGGTTACAATGCTATAGATATTAAAAACTTAAATGAAAATCTATCAAATATAGACATTATATTTAATACTATTCCTACTACCATATTAAAAGAAAAGCAATTAATTAAATTAAATAAAAACACTTTAATAATTGACATTGCATCTTATCCAGGTGGAATAGATTTTGAAAAAGCTAAAGAATTAAATTTAAATGTTAAATGGGCTTTAGGAATACCTGGAAAAGTGGCTCCAACTACTGCAGCAAAGATTATACTTGATACTATCTACAATATTATTTCTGAAATGGAGGATTTCTAAATGTTATTAAAAAATAAAAAAATAGGTTTTGCAATAACAGGATCTTTTTGTAACTTTCAATATGTATTTCCGCAAATAAAAAAATTGTCAGAAGAAGGGGCAGATATATACCCAATTATTTCAAAATCAGTTGATATCTATGATACAAGATTTGGGACTTCAAAAGAATGGAAAGAAAGACTTATAAATATTACAGGTAAGGAAATTATAAAAAATATAGTAGAGGCAGAACCAGTAGGACCAAAACTAGATTTAGATTTATTAATTGTTGCACCAGCTACAGGGAATACAACAGCAAAAATTGCCAATGCAATAACTGATACTTCTGTTACAATGGCTGTAAAAGCACATTTAAGGAATAATAAACCTGTAGTCCTATCTATAGCTACAAATGATGGATTAGGAGCTAATCTTAAAAACATTGGATTTCTAATGAATACTAAAAATATATACTTTGTTCCATTTAGCCAAGATGCTCCTCTAAAAAAACCTAAATCATTAGTATCACATTTTGATAAGATTATACCTACTATTCAAGAAGCATTAAAAGGTAATCAAATACAGCCCATTTTATTATAAAAACCTAAAAAAAGAATCTATTAAATAGATTCTTTTTTAGGTTATAAATATTTTATAAAGATTATTAATATGATAATCTAAATTTTTATTTTCAACTATAAATGTTATTTTTTCATTATCACATATAACTTGTAATTCTTCTTTTTCTTTCTTATTACTATTTAAATAATCACATATATTTTTAGTTATTTCTGCCTTATATTCTTCACTAAATAATATGGATATAAAGCTTCTATTCTCTTCATTTCTTACAGCTATACCTATGACTTTTTTCATATTATTATCATTATAATTAGTAATAAGTGTGCCTAGAGTATTTGAAAAAATTGAACAAACTCTAATAGGAATATTGTACTTTTCACCTATCATAACTGCTCTAGGATGAACTACACAAGCACCATTAGATGCTAGCTTATACATATTGTTATATGATATTTTTTCAATATATTTTGTATTTTTTATTAAATTAGGATCTATAAAAGCTACTCCATCTACATCAGTAAATATATCAACTCTTTTAGCATTTAAATACGCTCCTAAAGCTACAGCAGTAGTATCACTTCCACCTCTTCCTAATGTTGTAATTTCATTATTTTTAGTCTTACCTTGAAACCCAGCTACTACTACAACTTTATTTTTATTTAGATATTTCTTAATTTTAGTTGTATCTATATCAATAATTTTACTTTTTGTAAAATTATCATCTGTTAATATACCTGCTTGATAACCTGTCAACACCTCACAATCTACGTTTTCAGTTTCTAGCAAATGACTAATAATTGAAGCAGATATTATTTCACCACATGACATAATTAAATCTTTTATTTTTGGATTAATATTTTTGTTTATTTTTTCCAATTGGTTAATAAGTGTATCTGTAGCATATGAATCTCCTTTTCTACCAATAGCTGAAACTACTATGACTAATTTATTGTTATTACTAATACACTTTTTAACATGGGATAAGAAGCTTTTTTTGCTATATATATCCTTAAGTGAAGTTCCTCCATATTTTTGCACTATAATATTCATATAATCACTCCTAATATTTTAGAATTCTGTCTATTAGAAGTTCTGCAATTTGTATTGCATTAAGGGCTGCTCCTTTTCGTAAGTTATCTGAAACTACCCAAATATTAAGTCCATTTTTAATAGTGAAGTCTTTTCTAATCCTTCCTACATATACATAATCTGTTTCTTCTGCAGTAATTGGTATAGGATACAAATTGTTTAGAGGATCATCTAAAACTTTAATTCCTTTAAACTTACTTAGTAGTTCTTTTACAGACTCTGGATCTATTTTTTTCTTAGTTTGAATATTTATAGATTCACAATGCCCTTTAATAACAGGAATACGAACTGCAGTTGCAGAAACCTCAATATTTTTATCTAATATTTTTTTTGTTTCATTAACCATTTTCATTTCCTCTTTGGTATATCCATTTTCTATGAAATCATCTATATGAGGTAGAGCATTAAATGATATTTGATATGGATATATAGAATTAGAAATATCATTCCCAGCTATATAATCCTTTACTTGATCATTTAATTCGTCAATTGCTTTTTTTCCAGAACCTGATACAGATTGATAAGTTGAAACTACTATACGTTTAATATTATAACTATCATGTATAGGTTTTAAAGCAACTAACATTTGTATTGTGGAACAATTTGGATTTGCTATTATCCCTTTATGAAAATCTATATCATGAGGATTTATTTCAGGAATAATTAATGGTACTTCTTTATTCATCCTAAAACAACTACTATTATCAATAACAATACACCCTTCATCAATTGCTATAGGAGCTAATTTTTCACTTATCTCTTTATTTACACAAAAAAATGCAATATCTATACCTTTAAATGCTCCTTTACCTGCTTGTTCTGTTATTAAATCTTCATCTTTAAATTTAATCTGTATTCCACTTCCTTCTTCGCTTCCTAATAATTTTAATTTATTTATAGGAAAGTTTCTTTCTACAAGTAATTCCATAACCTTCTTACCTACTGCTCCTCTGGCGCCCACTATTGCTACATTAAATTTTTTCATTTTTTCCTCCTTATTTTAAATCTCAAGATATTAATATAATATTCAATTCTATGTAAAAAGGTTAAATACTATCGAAATAAGAACATATTTATAATTAATACATAAAATAAATAATATATCAATTCTTTATCAATTTAAAATACTGTATTGAAAGGAGATTTTCAATGAATTGGGGAAGATTTATTACAGCTATGGTTACACCTTTTGATGAAAATTTAAATGTTAATTATGATATGGCGATATTACTTGCTAAAAAATTAATTAAAGATGGAAATACATCATTGGTTATAACAGGTACAACAGGAGAAGCACCTACGCTTACAAACGAAGAGAAATTTAAATTATACAAAGAAATAAAAGAAAATGTCAATGTTCCAATTATAGCGGGTGTTGGTACAAATTCTACTCAAAAAACTATTTATAATGCTAAACTAGCAAAAGATGCTGGAGTAGACGGATTGCTAATTGTTACACCATATTATAATAAGCCAAATCAAGAGTCACTATATTCTCATTTTAAAAAAATAGCTACAGAAATTGATCTACCTATAATGCTCTATAATGTACCTGGTAGAACAGGTTGTAATATGTTGCCTGAAACAGTAAAAAAACTATCTGAAATTGATAATATAGTTGCTTTAAAAGAGGCAAGTGGAAATATAACTCAAATATCTGAAATAATAAAAAACACTCCAGAAGATTTTAAAGTTTATTCAGGAGATGATATTTCATTTCTGCCATCAATGTCTGTAGGAACATATGGAGTAGTAAGTGTGTCTTCACATATTGTTGGAAAAGAAATGAATGATATGATAAACTCTTTTATCAAAGGGAATGTTATTAAATCACAAAATATACACTTAAAGCTGTTGAATATTTTCAAAAAATTATTTATAACAACAAATCCTATTCCAGTAAAAGCAGCATTAAACATAATAGGGATCAACGTAGGAGGAGTAAGATTACCACTAACTAATTTAGGAGAACTTGAAGAAATAATTATAAAAGAAGAACTTGAAAAATTAAATATAATATAATTAAAAACATAATAAAAAATAATGAATAAAATTTTATTCATTATTTTTTATTATGTTTTTTTCTTTTTCTGATAAATTTATTTTTTCTAGCAAATCAGGCCTATTTTTATATGTCAGTTTCAAAGATTCATTCTTTCTCCACTCATTAATTTTCTTATGATTACCAGATAACAATATATCTGGTACTTTATTACCTTTAAATTCTCTAGGTCTAGTATATTGAGGCGCTTCTAATAACCCATTATAATGAGATTCATCTTTAAATGACTCTTCACTTTTTAATACTCCAGGAATTAATCTTACAACAGAATCTATAACTGCCATTGCTGGTATCTCTCCACCAGTAAGTACATAATCACCTATGGAAATTATATCAGTCACATAATCATCTATTATTCTATTATCTATACCTTCATAATGCCCACATAAAAAAATTAAATGTTCTTCCTTTGAAAAATCATTTGCTAAACCTTGATTAAATACCTTTCCTTTAGGAGAAAGATAGATAACCCTACTATTATCCTCTTTAACACTTTGAATAGCTCTATATATAGGTTCTGGTTTCATTACCATACCCGGTCCTCCACCATAGGGATAGTCATCTACTTTTTTATGTTTATTGTTAGAAAAAGATCTTATATCAATATAATTTATATCTACTATATCATTATCTTTAGCTCTTCCAATAATACTCTCGTCTAATACAGAAGTAAACATACTTGGGAATAAAGTTAATACATCTATTTTCATTCCAGCAACCCCTCTATAGGATTTATAATAATCTTTTTATTTGCTAAATCAATTTCTTTGATGAATTCTTTTACTGCTGGAATAAGATATTCTTTATCCTTGTTTTCACTTTTCACAACATATACATCATTTGCACCAGGAGTTAAAACATCTTTTACAATACCTACTTCTAATCCTTCTAAAGTAAATACTTTTAAACCTTTTATTTGAAATATAAAGTAACTATCCTCTTCTAAATCAACCAAATTGTCTTCAGAAATATATATATATTTATCTTTAAATTTTAAAACATCATTGATGTTAGAATACTCTTTTAACTTTACTATGGGAAAGTTCTTTTTATATCCTACTTTCTGTATATAATAAGAGTCATCATCAATGTATATTTCTTTTAAATCACTAAATCTTTTAGGATCATCAGTTAATGGTAAAACTTTTAATTCTCCTCTTATTCCATGAGTATTAATAATTTTTCCAACTTTTATATTTTTCATACTTCTAACCTCTCTTTCAGAAGCAAATATATTTATTTAAAAAAGAGATTAGTTAAACTAATCCCTTTATATAATCTCTACAACTACTCTTTTATTTTCTTTTATAGCAGCTGCTTTTACAACAGTTCTTATAGCTTTAGCTATTCTACCTTGTTTTCCAATTATTTTACCCATATCATCTGGGGCTACCTTCACTTCAATAATAACTGATTGTGATCCTTCAACTTCATTTACCTCTACTGAATCCGGATCATCTACAAGTGATTTTGCAATCATTTCTACTAAATCTTTCACCTTTTCACCCCCTAAAAGCTATTATGCTTTTTTGGACTCTTCAAACTTGTCAAGAACACCATTGTTTTTGAAAAGACTATTTACAGTATCTGTTGGTCTTGCACCATTACTTAACCACTTAACTGCTTTTTCATCATCTATTTTAACTTCTTTAGGTTCTGAAATAGGATTATAATAACCAATTTCTTCAATAAATCTCCCATCTCTTGGAGAACGAGAATCAGCAACTACAATTCTATAGAAAGGTCTTTTTTTAGCTCCCATTCTTTTTAATCTTATTTTAACTGACATATATTTCACCTCCTTTAAAAGTTATATACTTTATTATTTGAAAAATGGCAAGTTCATACTTCCCCTTTTTTTCATGCTTTTTTCCATGCTAGAAAACTTCTTCATCATCTTTCTAGTTTCTTTGAATTGCTTTAACAGTCTATTTACATCTTGTATATTAGTTCCACTTCCATTTGCAATTCTTTTTCGTCTACTACCATTAATAATAGATGGATCTGTTCTTTCATTTTTTGTCATTGACTTAATTATAGCTTCTATTTTAACTAATTCTTTATCATCTACATTCAAATTCTTCATTTGCTTCTTATTCATACCTGGAATCATTTCTAAAATTTGACTTAATGGTCCCATGCTTTTCATTTGCTCCAATTGATCTAAAAAGTCATCAAAAGTAAATTGCTGATTTCTTAATTTACTTTCAAGTTCCATGGCTTTTTTTTGATCAATATTTGCTTGAGCCTTTTCTATAAGTGATAAAACATCTCCCATACCAAGAATTCGTGATGCCATTCTGTCTGGATGGAAGGGTTCTAGATCATCTAATTTTTCACCCATACCAACAAATTTAAGAGGTTTACCAGTTACTGCTCTAATAGATAATGCTGCTCCCCCTCTTGCATCACCATCAAGCTTTGTAAGTACTACTCCATCAATATTTAACTTGTCGTTAAAGCTTTCAGCAACTGAAACTGCATCTTGTCCTGTCATTGCATCTACTACAAGTAATATTTCATTAGGATTTATACTTTCTTTCATGTTTCCTAATTCATCCATTAATCCTTCATCTATATGAAGACGTCCAGCTGTATCTATAATAACTAAATCATTTCCATTTTTATTTGCATGTTCTAATCCCGCTTTTGCTATATTTACTGGGTCTTGTTTATCTCCCATGGTAAATACAGGGATTTTAGCTTGTTCCCCAACAACTTGAAGTTGCTTTATTGCTGCAGGTCTATATATGTCACAAGCTACTAATAACGGATTTTTGCCTTTCTTTTTAAGTAAATTTCCTAATTTACCTGATAATGTTGTCTTACCAGCACCTTGAAGACCACAAAGCATTATGACAGTAGGAGGATTGTCAGCAAAATTTATTTTACTTTCTTTTTCTCCCATTAAGTTTGTAAGTTCTTCATTTACAATTTTAATAACTTGTTGACCAGGAGTAAGACTCTCCATAACTTCATGTCCTACAGCTCTTTCTTTAACTTTGTTTACAAAATTCTTTACAACTTTAAAGTTAACATCTGCTTCGAGAAGTGCTAATTTTACTTCTCTCATTGCTGCCTTTACATCTTTCTCATTTAACTTTCCTTTTCCTTTTAATTTTCCAAGAGTTTTTTGAAGCTTTTCACCTAAACTTTCAAAAACCATCATTTCACCTCCTGAGTTACAAGTAATTGTTTAACAATACCATTTATTTCTTCAAATATTTCTTTATTTTCACTATTTATGATATCGGAGCTGTTTTTTAGTCTATATAATAAACAATTTAATTCTTCTGTTTTTTTTCTATTAATCTCAAACCTTTTTACTAAACCTAATGTATCTTCATATTTATACAATACGGACTCTGCTCTTTTTACTAAATCATATGCTCCCTGTCTACTAATTTCTAATTGTTCTCCAATTTCGGTCAATGTTAAATCATGTATATAATACAATTCAATTGCTTGAAATTGTCTAGAGCTTAAAAGTTTCCCATAAAAATCAAATAATAAACCTATCTCCACTATCTTTTCAAACATAAAATCAACCTTTTCATTAAAATAACTGAATACATCTGTAAAGTAATTAACTTGACAGATGTATTGTATAATATTTTTTTATATTTGTCAAACATTTAATCCGGAAAAATTGCATTTACAAAATTATCTCTATCAAACTCTTGTAAATCATTAATTCCTTCACCTACTCCAACAAGCTTTATAGGTACATTTAATTCAGATTGAACTGCAAAAATAACCCCACCTTTTGCAGTACCATCAAGTTTTGTAAGTGCTATACCTGTAACATTACATGCTTCTTTAAAAACTTTTGCTTGCATAACTGCATTTTGTCCTGTTGTAGCATCAACTACAAGTAATATCTCTTTTGTCGCATCAGGATATTCTCTATTCACTATACGAACTATTTTATTTAATTCATTCATTAGATTTTTTTTGTTATGAAGCCTTCCAGCAGTATCACAAATTAAAATATCTGTCTTTCTTGCCTTGGCTGCTTGTACGCCATCAAATATAACTGCTGCTGGATCAGATCCCTCTTTATGTGATATTAAATCAACATTAGATCTATTAGTCCATTCATTTAATTGCTCTATTGCTGCTGCTCTAAATGTATCACCTGCTGCAATAAGAACTTTTTTTCCATTGTTCTTGAACTTATATGCTAATTTTCCAATTGTAGTAGTTTTCCCCACTCCATTTACTCCTACAACTAATATTATAGAAGGTGAAGGCTCTATATTCAACTTAGAATCCCCTTCTACATCTTCTAGTCTTTCTTTTAATTCTTCTTTAAGTACATCTTTAACATCTGTAGCTTCAGTTAGCTTTCTTTCTTTAACCTTATCTTTAACATTTTCTATTATAGTTTCAGTTGTTTCAAATCCAATATCTGCCATTATAAGCACTTCTTCAAGTTCTTCAAATAGTTCTTCATCAATTTTGTGATAATGTTTAATTATATCATCTACTTTATCAGTTATGCCTTTTCTTGTTTTTTCTAAACCTTCTTTTAACCTACCAAAAAAACCTTTTTTTTCTTGTTGTAAATCTTCTTTCTCTTCTACTTTTTCTGATTCTTCTTTGTTTTTATTAAATAAATTATCAAACATATTTCTCCTCCTATTAACTTGCTTTTTCTTCTAGTAACTCTGATAATTTCACTGATAATAATCTACTTATTCCATGTTCCTCCATAGTAACACCATATAATGAATCTACAGATTCCATAGTTCCTTTTCTATGAGTAATAACTATAAATTGAGTCTTCTCAGAAAATTCTCTTAGATATTCTGAAAATCTTATTACATTTGCATCATCTAAGGCTGCTTCTATTTCATCTAATACACAGAATGGAGTAGGTTTAAGCTTTAAAATTGCAAATAATAATGAAATAGCTGTAAGAGATTTTTCTCCTCCAGAAAGTAAATTTATATTTTGAAGTTTTTTACCTGGAGGTTGAGCAATTATTTCAATATCACTTTCTAAAATATTATCTTCGTTAACTAGATATATATCCGCTTTTCCTCCTCCAAACAACTTTTCAAATATACTTTTAAAGTTTCTATTTATCACTTTAAATTTTTCTACAAATACTTCCTTCATTTTATCTTCCATATCTCTAATAACTTTTTCAAGATTTACTTTTGCTTCTTTTAAATCTTCTTTTTGAGTATTTAAAAACTCATATCTTTCAGATATTTCTTTATATTGTTCTATAGAATCCATATTTATATTACCTAATTTTTTTATCATTATCTTATAATTTTTTATCTCTTTTTGAACCTCAGTAACATTTTGTATTTCTTTCTTATATTCCAATGCCATTTGATAAGTTAATTCATATTCTTCCCATAATTTATTATTAAAGTTTTCTAAACTAGTTTCACACTTAGTCATTTTTACATCTATTTTATTAATACTTTTTTGTAAAGATGATATGTTTTCATTCATTTTCTTTAGAGTTTCTTGTTCTTTATAAAAATTATCAAGATATAATTTTTTTTGATTTTTAGATTCTACTAATATTGAATTTGACTTATTAAGCTTTTCTTTAAGCTCTATCCTTTTTTTATCTATATCATCTAATAACTTTTCGGTATCTTTTATATCATGTTCTTTAGTTTTTATTTCTTTTTTTATAGTTTCATTCTTAGTTTTTAATGAGTCAATATCTAAATTTAATCTTTTCAAAGTATTAGAAACTTCTTTTTGTCTTTGTTCAAATGATGCTAATTCAACTTTAAGTTTAGTTATATCATCATTTAACTTTTTAACCTTTTCCTTTTTATCATTAAAATCCTTTAAATCAATTTCTACACCTTGTTTAGTAAAACTATTTTTAGATTCTAATTCTTTTATTGTTTTTTTAGTTTCCATAATTCTATTTATAGAGTTCTCTTTTTCCAACTCTAAATTATTTAATTCTTTAGAAAATCTTTCTATTCTATATTCAATTTCATCCCTTTGTTCTTTTAAATTGTCTTGCCTATTTTTCTTGCTATTTATATCTATTTTTAGATTATTTATACTTTCATTTAAATTCTCTAATTTTTCTTCTTCTTTGTGTATTTGTTTCTTTAGATCAGAATACTTCTGAATAATTTCATTATATTTTTTCTCATTACTTTTTATATTATTTTTTAATTCTTCAATTTCTCTATCTCTTCCTATTAAACTTGTAGAACTATTATTTTTGTAATCTCCTCCAGTCATTGATCCACCAGGGTTTATTACATCTCCTTCTAAGGTTACTATTTTATAGGAATTATTACACACTCTTGATACATATATACCTACTTTTAAATTTTCTACAACTATAACTCGTCCCAATAAATATTCAAATATATTTGTATATTCTTCATCATAACTTATCAATTTGGAAGCTAAATCATATACTCCATCTTGAGACAATATTTTTTTCATATCATTATTAATTCTTCTTCCTTTTATAGAATCTAGTGGTAGGAATGTTACTCTTCCTAATTTATTATTTTTTAGATAATCAATAAATTTCTTAGCATCTTCTTTTGATTCTGTAATAACATTTTGTAATGAACCTCCTAATGCTATTTCAATTGCCTTTTCATATTTTTTTTGAGTAGTTATTAGTTCTGCTACTACACCTTTTAATCCCTTTGAAAAAGATGAGTTTTTTTTGCAAGCTAATAAAATATTTTTTACACCTTTATAATAGCCATCATATCTTTCTTTTATATTATTAAGCATTTTAAGTCTTGATTTATTAGAATCAATTTTCAACTTTAAATCATTAATATGTTTTATATATTCATCCATATATCTTTTGCTTTTTTCTCTATCTATTAAAAGTTTGTTTTTCTCAATTTCTAAATTCTTTATTTTTTTTGTACATATATTTAACTCTGATCCAATATTATCATTTTCTGTTATAATAGAATCCTTTTTTCTATCTAACTCTTCTTTTTCTTCCAATATACCTTTTATTCTTTTATCAATATTTTTAATAAAAGATTCTATTGTGTTAATTTTACCTCTTTTTTCTGTTATATTATTTAAAATATCTATAATATCAGTTTTTTTCTTTTCAATATTTTCCTCAGAAGATTTTATATAGGATTCATTTTGATTTAATAATCTATTTATTTCATCAGATTTTAATTTTAGAGAAGAAATATCTGTATTAATATTTTCTTTTTCTTTTTCTAAGTCTAATAATTCATCTTGTTTTTCATCTGTTAATTCTATATTTTCTTCTAATTCTAAATCTAATCTTACAATATCTTTATTTAAAAATGAAATTTTTTCTTTCTTTATCTTAAAATCAGTTTCTTCTTTTTCTATATTTCTTTGAAGAGTCTGTTTCTGATTCTGAATATTTTCTATTTCATTATCTATTTCTTCAATTAGGCTTTTTGATTTTTCAAATTTTATTTCTATTTGCTTTCTATTTTCTTCATTATCAGAATACTGATTTAATACTAATTCTTTTTGAGCTTTAAGATGCTCTACTTCATCATTAAGCCTATTAATTTCTCTAACAAATAAATTAACTTCTAAAGACTTTAATTTTGATTTTAGTTGTAAATATTTATTAGCCTTATCACTTTGATCTTTCAAAGAATCTATATTTGTTGAAAGTTCTTCTATAATATCATTTATTCTAATTAAGTTATCATTGGTTTTGTCTAACTTTTTTTCTGATTCTTTCTTTCTTGACTTATACTTTACAATCCCAACTGCTTCCTCAATTAAATTTCTTCTATCTTCAGTTTTACTTGATAATATCTCTTCTATCTTACCTTGTCCTATTATAGAATAACCATCAGTTCCTACACCTGTATCCATAAATAATTCTTTAACATCTTTTAATCTACTTGATGTTTTATTTATATAATATTCACTTTCTCCTGAACGATATACTCTTCTTGTAATACTTACTTCCGAATAATCAACTGGTATCTCTTTATTTTTATTATCCAAAGTAAGAGTTACTTCACTAAAACCTAATGCTTTCCTTTTAGATGTTCCAGAAAATATAACATCTTCCATTTTACTGCCTCGCAATGACTTAGCACTCTGTTCTCCTAAAACCCATTTTATAGCATCAGATATATTACTTTTTCCGCTACCATTAGGTCCTACAACACCTGTTATTCCCTTTTCAAAATCAATTGTAGTTTTATCTGCAAATGATTTAAATCCTTGTAATTCTATCTTTTTTAAATACATATTATCTACCTCTTTATGAACAAATTATATTATGTTTACATAAATATTTTTTTATGAAACATTTTTCATCTAATAAATATTTTTCATTTCCATCATTAATTTCTATTTTATCTACATTATTAGTTTCTATTATTTTTATATTATATTTCTTTTTTAGTTTCTTTAAGTTTTCACCTTTATAACCTACAAATTGTGAAAGACTTTTACTATTTAATTTTATAATTAATTTTTTTGTATTAAATGTTTTTTCAATTAACATTAGTTTTATTATTTCTCCATATACTTTTGATTCAATAATTTGTCTTATTGATGGGTGTAAAGGACCAGCAACTACATCTTGTTCAAAGGATATATTTTTTGTAGGTTGAAGACCTATCCTTATTACTGGAATATCAAAATATTTAAAAAGCATCAAGTAATCTTTTATATAATCTATAGTATCTTCAAGCGTAAATGGTTTGTATATTTTTTTTATATATAAAGATTCTAAATATGTTTGTCTTATTATTAAAGTAGGGTATATCCTTACAAAGTCTGGCTTTAGTTCTATGAATTTTTTTACAGTGTGTAGTGATTTATTATATGTATCACCTACTAATCCTACCATCATTTGTAGCCCTAGTTCAAATTTATTAGTTTTTATAATATCTACAGCTCTATAAACATCATCGACAGTATGTCCTCTATTGCTTGATTTAAGAACTTCTTTATCTAAAGATTGTACACCTAATTCTATTATATCAACATCATAGTCTTTTAAATTTTCTATAATTTCTTTATCAATATAATCAGGTCTTGTAGATAATCTTATTTTATCTATTTTTCCTTCTTCTTTATAATTTTTAGCAATATTTAAAAAAGATCTTTGTACTTTTAAATCTAACCCTGTAAAACTTCCTCCAAAAAATGCAATTTCCTTTAGTACACTATCACTTATAGTATTTAAATGTTCTTCTATAATATCAATTATTTGTTGAGAAGTTATTTCAGTATCTAATCCAGTTATTTTTCTTTGATTACAAAAAACACAATCATGAGGACATCCTCTATGAGGTATAAATATAGGTATTATATAATGATTTTTCATTTATTATTAACCTTCTTCAAAGCAAATTTAGCAGCATTTTGCTCAGCTTCTTTTTTGCTATTACCTTTTCCTGTTCCTAAAATCTTACCATTATTTGAAACTTCTACATAAAATTTTTTATTATGATCTGGACCTTCTTCTTTTACCACATTGTATTTTATATTACTATTTGAATCTTGTTGTATTATCTCCTGAAGTTCAGTTTTATAATCAAGAAGCATTTCTCCGTTAACAGCATTTATTATCGTTTCAAGTAAATTATTTAATATAAATTTTTTTGACGCTTTCATACCACCATCTAAATATATTGCTCCTATTACAGCTTCAAAAGCATCAGATAATATACTTATTCTAGTTCTTCCACCAGTAGCTTCTTCACCTTTTCCTAACAGCATAAATTCACCTAAGTTTAATTTTTTTGATATTTCGGCTAATGAAGGTTCACATACTGTTAATGCCCTTATTTTTGTTAATTCACCTTCAGGAAAATTTTTATATTTATTAAAAATGTAATCACTTATAACTAACCCTAATACTGAGTCACCTAAGAACTCTAATCTTTCATTATATAATATTTTTTTACTTTTAAATTCATTTGCATATGAACTGTGAGTTAATGCTTTATTTAATAATGTAATGTCACTAAACTCATAATTTATTCTTTCTTGAAATTGCTTTAATTTTATTTTTCTTAATTTTGACAAATCCTTCATATAATCCCTCCAGTCTATTGATATACTTAAAATTATTTTAGAAAATTCTAAAATAATTTTAAGTATACCTATTATAGTTTACTATATTTCTCTAATATAATGCAAATAGAAGGTAGCATTAGCTACCTTCTATTTTTCATATTTTTTTAATAAAATTGTAGCATTATGTCCTCCAAACCCAAGTGAGTTTGATAAAGCATATTTCACATCACAATTAATAGCTTTATTAGGAACATAATTCAAATCACATTCTTCATCTTTCTCATTCAAATTCATAGTTGGTGGTATAATGTTATTTTTTATTGCAAGTGATGATGCTATTGCTTCTATTCCACCTGCTGCACCAAGCAAGTGTCCTGTCATAGATTTAGTTGAACTTATTTTTATATCATAAGCTTTATCGCCAAATAAATTCTTAATTGCTAAAGTTTCAAACTTATCATTATAATGAGTTGAAGTTCCATGAGCATTAATATAATCAATTTCATCCTTATCAATATTCGCATCATTGATTGCAATCTCCATTGCTCTTCTTGCTCCACTTCCATCTTCTAAAGGCGTTGTTATATGATTTGCATCACATGTAGAACCATATCCCACTACTTCTGCATATATATCAGCACCTCTATTTTGTGCATGTTCCAAAGTTTCTAATATTAATATAGCTGCCCCTTCTCCCATAACGAAACCATCTCTATTTTTGTCAAATGGTCTACTAGCTTCTTTAGGATTATCATTATTGGTAGACAATGCTTTCATTGATGAAAATCCTGCTAAAGCTATAGGAGTAATAGATGCTTCAGTTCCACCACTTATTAGAATATCAGCATCTCCTCGTTCTAATTTTTTAAATGCATCTCCTAATGCGTTAGTAGAAGAAGCACATGCTGTTACAATAGTTTCATTAGGACCTTTAGCATCAAAAGCAATTGCTACTTGTCCTGCAGCCATATTTCCAATCATCATAGGTATAAAAAATGGACTTATTCTTTTAGGTCCTTTTTTAATTAACTTTTCATTTTGAGTTTCAAATGTTTCTATTCCACCTATTCCTGAACCTAAAATAACTCCAAATCTTTCCTTATCAATACTATCTAAATTAATTTTAGAATCTTGAATTGCAATCTTAGATGCTGCAACAGCAAATTGAGAGTATCTATCCATTCTTTTTGCATCTTTTTTGTCTATATAATTCACAGGATCAAAGTCTTTAACTTCTGCAGCTATTTTAGTAGGATAATCTTCAGTATCAAATTTTGTTATATAATCTACACCACTTTTACCATTAATTAATGATTCCCAGAAAGTATCTTTGCCGATACCAATAGGACTAATAACTCCAATTCCTGTTATAACTACTCTATTATTCATAATATTCCTCCCAAAAGAGTTTCTAATATTAAGGTCCCGCTTTAACGGGACCTATATATATTATTTGTTGTTATTTATATAATCTACTGCATCCTTTACCTTTGAAATCTTTTCAGCATCTTCATCAGGTATTTCTATATCAAACTCTTCTTCAATAGCCATAATTAACTCAACAACATCTAATGAATCGGCATCTAAATCCTCTTGGAAAGATGACTCCATTTTTATTTCGTCTTTTTCTACATCTAATTGTTCAGCAATAATATCTTTTAATTTTTCTAATACCATTAATTACACCCCCTTTCAATTATATTGATAATCCACCATCTACAACGATAGTTTGACCAGTAATATATTTTGATAAATCACTTGCTAAAAATAAAGCAGCATTTGCAACATCAGTTGCTTCTCCAAACGAATTTAAAGCTATACCTTTTAGATATTCATCTTTTATTTTTTCGTTTAGTTTGTCAGTCATATCTGTTTTTATAAATCCAGGTGCTATAACATTTACCCTTATATTTTTTTTACCTACTTCTTTTGCAATTGATTTACTAAAACCTATTATACCTGCTTTAGAAGCAGCATAATTTGATTGTCCAGCATTCCCCATTATTCCAACAACTGAACTAATATTTATTATACTCCCATATTTCTGTTTTATCATTTTTCTTATGATAGACTTAGTAACATTAAAAGTTCCTTTTAAATTAATTTCTAGACAATCATCCCACTCTTTTTCAGACATCCTCATAAGTAAATTATCTCTTGTAATACCAGCATTGTTAATTAATATATCAATTTTATCAAATTTATCACATGATTGTTTAATTAAGTTATTTGCCTCATTAACATCTGAAATATCTGCTTTAATTGCAAAAGCAGTTCTACCCATTTTCTCTATTTCTTCTACTACTTCTAATGCTTTTGTTTCATTATTAGAATAATTAATAATAACATTAGCACCATTTCTAGCCAAAGTAAGTGCTATCTCTTTACCAATACCACGAGAACCTCCTGTTATTATAACATTTTTATTATCAATTTTCATTTAGATCACTCCCTTTATTTTATACTAAATTATCTAAATCAGCCATTTTACTTATATTTTTTATATTAACTTTTATTTTTTTCATTTTGGCTGTTTTCTTGATAAATGCTGAAAGTGATTTTCCAGGTCCAATCTCAATAAAATTTGTCACACCATCATTTAACATTTTTTCTATTGATTGTTCCCAATAAACTGATTTATACACCTGTTTAACTAATAAATCTTTTATATTGTTATCTTCAACATAATCAGCAGTTACGTTTGATATTACATCTACCTCAGGTGATTCAACTGATACTTTTTCTAAATCTTTTTCTAACTTTTCACCTGCTGGTTTTAATAGTGAAGAATGAAAAGGTGCACTAACAGGTAATAACACTGCTTTCTTAGCTCCATATTTCTTTGCCATTTTTACAGCCTTTTCTATTGTATCCTTTTCTCCTGTAATTACTATTTGACCAGGGCAATTATAATTAGCAGCTTCTATAATACCTTCATCTTTTAAGTCATTTATTAGTTTCTCTGTATCTGAAATACTCATTCCAATTAAAGCTGCCATTTTTCCTTCACCTTCAGGTACAGTTTCTTGCATATACTTTCCCCTTTTTTGTACTAATTTTACTGTATCTGAAAAACCTATAGCTCTTGCATATAAAAGTGCATTGTATTCACCTAAACTAAGCCCCGCAGTTACATCTGCTTTTAATCCTTTTTGCTCTAAAACTTTTAGTATTGCATAAGAAGTAGTTAGTATTGCTGGTTGAGTTATTTCAGTAAGTGATAGTTCTTCCATTGGTCCATTAAAACACAATTCAATAATATCGAAATCTAATTCTTCATTTGCCATATCAAATACTTCTTTAGCTACTTCAAAATTATCATAAAAATCTTTTCCCATCCCTACATACTGCGAGCCTTGACCGGGAAAAACAAATGCGGTTTTCATAAATATTCACCTCTCGCTAAAATTTATATAATTTTCCCTTTATATCTTCAACTTCAGTTATTATATCATCTATAATCTCTTTACAACTCTTTATATCTTTAATAAGACCACTACTTTGTCCTGCCATCACTGAACCTGAAGTCACATCTCCATCAATAGCTGCTTTCTTAAGAGATCCTACTGTCAATTTATCAATTTCATCTTTATTTTCAATATCTTTTTCTAAATTAATTATTTTTCTTGAAAGTTTATTTTTTATTATCCTTACAGGATGTCCTGTAATTCTTCCAGTAACTATAGCATCTCTATCTTTAGAATTTACAATTTTTTCTTTGTATTGGTCATGAGCAATACACTCATTAGAGCATACAAACCTAGTTCCAATTTGTACACCTTCTGCTCCCAAGGAGATAGCAGCCATAAACCCTCTACCATCTGCTATTCCTCCAGCTGCTATAACAGGTATATCTACATTATCTACAACTTGAGGCACTATGGCAAATGTTGTAAGTTCACCAATATGCCCTCCAGCTTCAGTTCCTTCAACGATTACAGCATCCGCACCTAACTTTTCCATTCTTTTTGCAAGTGCTACAGAAGGAACTACTGGAATAACTTTTGTTCCTACATTTTTTAATTTATCTATATATTTACCTGGATTACCTGCTCCAGTAGTAACAACACTTATTTTCTCATCATATAACATTTCCATAATACTATCAGCATGTGGGGATAAAAGCATAACATTAACCCCGAATGGTTTATCTGTCATTTCTTTAGCTTTAAGTATTTCTTGTTTTACAACTTCTACTGGAGCAGCACCACAACCAATTATCCCAAGACCACCAGCATTTGAAACAGCAGCTGCAAGTTCTGCAGTAGCTACCCAAGCCATCCCACCTTGTATAATTGGATATTTCACTCCTAATAATTTAACTAATCTATTTTCAAACATATAAACCTCCTAATATTTATGACGTCCATTTAAGAAGTGTAGCGCCCCATGTTAATCCACCACCAAAACCAACTAATATTACATTATCTCCATCTTTAATTTTTTTACTTCTTACAGCTTCATCTAATGCTACTGGTATAGAAGCAGATGACATATTACCATATTTATCTAAATTCATACATACCTTATCTTTATCAATTTTAAGCCTCTTTGAAGCTGATTCAATAATTCTCATATTAGCTTGATGAGGTATTAAATGATCTATATCTGATATACTAAAACTTATATCATCCATTACTTTTTTTGAAGATTGTGCCATAGTTTTCACTGCAAATTTAAATACAGAATTGCCTTCCATTTTTATAAAATGTAATTTTTTCTTTACAGTTTCTTCAGTAGACGGATTAAGTGAACCTCCTGCAGGTTGAGTTAGAAGTTCTCCTCCAGAACCATCTGCACCAATATCCATTGATAATATACCTTTACCTAAATCTACACTAGAAACAACTACTGCACCTGCACCATCTCCAAATAATACACAAGTATTTCTATCTTCCCAATCTACAATTTTACTTAAATTATCAGCACTAATTACCAATATATTCTTGTAAAGTCCTGACTTAACAAATGCATATGCATTTGTTAAACCATAAATAAAACCAGTACATGCAGCTTCCAAATCAAATGCAGCCGCATTTTTAAGCCCTAATTGTTCTTGTACTATACAAGCTGTAGATGGAAAAGCCATATCCGGTGTAACAGTAGTTACTATTACCATATCTATATCTTGAGAATTTAGACCAGAGGAAGCTATAGCTCTTTCTGCTGCTATTTTTGCCATATAAGATGTTGATTTATCTTTTTCTAGAATTCTTCTTTCTCTTATACCAGTTCTAGTAGTTATCCATTCATCTGAAGTATCCACTATTTTTTCTAAGTCTTTATTAGTAACTATATTCTGAGGAACATAACTTCCAGTACCAATAATTCCAATGCCAAATTCTCTTTCCATTTTAATCCTCCATTTTCAATATCTCATTTTCTATAATTTCTACAACATTATTTTCAGTAAATATTTTAGCTTGTTTTATTGCATTTTTAAAAGCTTTAGAATCTGAACTTCCATGAGCCTTTATTACTCCACCTTTAACACCTAGTAATAACGCTCCACCATATTCACTATAATCTATTTGTTTTTTAAAACTTTTAAGCCCATCCTTTAATAAAAAAGCTCCTAATTTAGTTTTAATATTTTTCATAAACTCTTTTTTTAAAGATGAGAAAATTGTAGAAGCTAATCCTTCTGTTAACTTTAGTATTGTATTCCCAACAAAACCATCACAAACTAAAACATCACAATAGCCTTTTGGTATATCCCTTACTTCAATATTTCCATAAAAATTTATATTGCTTTCAGCAAGTAAATTATAGCTTTCTTTTGTTAGTTCATTACCTTTTTCTTGCTCTTCACCAATATTAACAAGACCTACAGTAGGATTTTTTCTACTTAAAACCTTATCAGCATAAATTGAACCCATTATAGCAAATTGTTCTAAATTTTTTGGTTTTGAATCTACATTTGCTCCTGCATCAATTAGTAATGACACTCCTTTTTCAGTAGGATATACAGGAGATAAAGCTGGTCTATCTATCCCTTTAATTCTTCCAACAATAAATAATCCTCCAGCAAGTAATGCACCTGTACTACCTGCAGAAACAACTGCATCTGCTTGTTTTTCCTTTACTAATTTTAATGCTTTAACCAAAGAAGAGTCTTTTTTTCTTCTTATGGCCTTTACAGGTTTTTCAGTATTCTCTATAACTTCACTTGCATTTATGATCTCAATTTTATCTTTATCATAATTATATTTATCTAATTCTTTTTTTATCATATCTGAGTTGCCAACAAGAATAACTTTAACATCAAACTCATTTACTGCATCTACACTTCCCTTAACAGTCATACTAACACCTTTGTCGCCACCCATTGCATCAATTGCTATTTTCATATAAACACTCCTATTCCATAGATACTAAAATAAATTTTCCTCTAAAAACCTGCTTTTGAGATTCATATATAAATACATGAACAAAATATTTATTTGCCCTTTGTCTTACTACCTCAGCTTTGGCAATTAATTTACTACCAGATTTTACTGGTTCATTGTATTTAATATTTGCTACACCTGTAAGAGCTACTTCTGCATCTATTACAGCCATTGCTATAGACTCTGCTTGAGCAAATATATGATGTCCTCTTACAATATCAGTTTTTTCAAAAGCCATGTCTTTAGTTGTTTCAAGAATTGATATTCCAGTATTACCAAGCTCTAAATCAATAAGTTCACCTACTATTTCTTTACCTCCAATAGATCTAACTTTTGTATGATTTTTTTCAGCTACATTCTTTACTCTTTCCCTAAGCTCTGGAATCCCAAGTTCCAATCTATCAAGTCTTATGGTTTGAATGCTTACATTAAAAACTTCAGTTAACTCTTCATCAGTCCAAAAAGGATCTTCAATTAATTTTTCTTTTAATTCTTTTTGCCTCTCCTTTTTTGGTTTACGCTTTTTCAATACTATCACCTCAAGTTACGACTTGAAATTAGTACCTGTTACTAATAGTAAGTATATATTAACAAACTATTTTTTTCAAGTATTAATTTCAATTATTTTTTATTTTTAACACTTATTATTATGACTTCATCTTAATATATTATAACAAATTTATCAAAAACACATAACACTTATCTACCTTTTTTTTATAAAAAAAAGGTAGATACATATGTATCCACCTTTTTATTAATTTACTTCTTTAACCTCTTTATTTTTGTAATATCCACAAGCAGAGCATACTCTATGTGGTAATTTTGGCTCATGGCATTGAGGACATTCCATCAAATTAGGTCTTGTAGCCTTAGAATTTGATGCTCTTCTCATATCTCTTTTTGATTTTGATGTTTTACGCTTTGGTACTGCCATTAAAAACACCTCCTTATTTATCCATTAATCTTTTCAGTTTAGCCAACCGAGGATCAATATTGTCATCTTCACAATTACAATCACCCTTATTTAAGTCCTTTCCACAATGAGGACATATACCTTTGCATTTATCATCACAAATAGTTTTCATAGGTAAAGATAGCAATATAGAAGATATAATAGGTTCCTTTAAATTTAATATATTACCTTTTTCTAAAATCAATTCATCTTCTGATGAACCTTCTTGATCATTCTCATATACTATTTTATAATCAAGCATAGCAACTTCATTTTTAGTAATATTTTTTAAGCATCTAGCACAGCTAGTTGTATATTCAAAAGAAACCTTAGCCTGTAGATATATACCGTCATCTGTATTGAATATTCCTCCATTAACTTCTACAGGTCTATTAAATTTAATATCGTTACCCTCAGTCTTAATCTCATTAATTTCAAATATATCATCTAATTCAATCTGATAATCGCTTCCGTTTATAAGATTAGATAGGTTAACTTTCATTTTATTCACCTCTTATTATGACCAACCCTAATTATATTAATTTATAATAACTTTGTCAAGTTATTATGTTTACAGTTTTAAATATTAAACTAAAGATTTTGTATCTCTTGCTATCATAAGTTCTTCATTTGTTGGTATAAGAAGAATTTTAACTTTACTTTCTTCTTTATTTAATTCTGTTTCTTTACCTCTAACTTTATTATTATCTTCATCTATATCTATTCCTATGAATTCTAATCCTTTACAAATTTCTTGTCTAGTTTCAACTGAATTTTCACCTAATCCAGCAGTAAATACTAATACATCTATTCCCTTCATTATAGCAGAATATGCACCTATATATTTTTTAACTCTCATATTAAATTTTTCAAGTGCTAATTGTGATCTGTGATTTCCTTCACTAGCTGCACCTTCAATATCTCTAAAATCACTACTTACGCCTGATATTCCTAATACTCCAGATTTTTTATTTAACATTGTATTAACTTCATCAATAGTCATATTTTCTTTCTCCATTAAATATACTATTATAGCTGGATCTATATCTCCACTTCTAGTTCCCATAGCAAGACCTTCTAATGGAGTGAATCCCATACTAGTCTCAATTGACTTACCATTTTTTACAGCAGCAACACTTGCACCATTTCCTAAGTGACAAGTAACAATTTTTAAATCTTTAATATCTTTTCCTAACATATCTGCTGCTCTATTCGCTACATATTTATGTGATGTTCCATGAAAACCATATCTTCTTATACCATATTTCTCATACATTTCATAAGGAATAGGGTATATATAAGATGATTCAGGCATAGTTTGATGGAATGCTGTATCAAAAACTGCAACCATAGGTGTATTTGGCATCAATTCCTGACAAGCTTTTATTCCCATAATATTTGGTGGATTATGTAACGGTGCAAGCTCCGAACATTCTTCAATTGCTTTTAATACCTTCTCATCTATTACTACAGATTCTGAGAACTTTTCTCCTCCATGAACAACTCTATGACCTACTGCATTTATTTCATCCATAGAATGTATAGCACCATGATCTGAATCTACTAAAGCATTTAAAACAATCTCTATTGCTTTCTTATGATCACTCATAGGCTTTTCAATTAATACATCCTCTTTCCCTGTAGGTTGATGCTTAACTCTTGCTCCTTCAATTCCAATTCTTTCAGCTAACCCCTTAGCAAGAACTTCTTCATTTGACATATCTATTAATTGATATTTAAGTGAAGAACTACCACAATTAATTACTAATACTTTCATATTCATCCTCCTAAAAAACTTTTTTATATTTTAATGTTATTATAAAACATTTAAAAAATCAACTAGATATAAATTATAATTTGTATATCAAGCTTAATAACTATTATAATATAAAATAAGACTTAATCAAATATATTTTAATGAAAAAATCAAATTATTATACCTGTATTGATTAAAATAAACATAATAAAGGAGAAAAAAATGAAAATTGTTGGTCTTGTTACTGAATATAACCCTTTTCATAATGGTCATAAATACCATCTAGAACAATCTAAATTAGAGACAAATTGTAACTATAGTGTAGCTGTGATGAGTGGAAATTTTGTTCAAAGAGGAGAACCTGCTATATGTGATAAATGGACTCGAGCTAAGATGGCAATAGACTCTGGAGTTGATTTAGTATTAGAATTACCTACTTTATACTCTACTATGAGTGCTGAATATTTCTCATATGGTGCTGTTAAATTATTAGATTCTTTAAATGTTATAGATTATATATCTTTCGGAAGTGAGACAAATGATTTAGAATCTCTTATAAAAATTTCAAAAGTATTAGAATCTGAACCTAAAAATTTTAAATATCATTTAAAAAAATATTTAAATAAAGGGATGTCTTTTCCTAAAGCTAGAAGTGAAGCTTTAAAAAATATCTTTGATGATTATAAAATTGATAACATAATAAATAATCCTAACAATATATTAGCAATAGAATATATAAAGTCATTGATAAACTTAAATAGCACAATAAAACCTTACTCAATTAAAAGAATAGTTTCAGATTATAATGAAATTATTCTAACTGGAAATATATCGAGCGCTACTGCAATAAGAAGATCTTTAATTGCTAAAGGTATTTCAGATAAGAAAACATGTTATTCTTTACCTATTAATAGTAAAAAAGATATATCAAAATACTTAGCAAATTATAGTTCTTTCAATCAATTAATTAACTTTAATGATATTCTAATATATAAATTAAGAACTATAGATAAGGATTGCTTAAAAGAATTTATAGATATAGAAACTGGTCTTGAAAATAGAATAATAGAGGCTGCAAATAAATTTGATAATATAATGGATATAATAAAAAATATTAAGACTAAAAGATATACTTATACTAGAATCCAAAGAATTTTAATTCATATACTATTAGATATTAATTATAAAAAAGATCAAATTTATAATTTTCCACTTTATATCCGTGTTTTAGGCGCTAACAAAAAAGGTTTTGAAATACTTAAAAATATAAAGTCTAATTCAAATTTGCCTATCATAAATAAGGTAGCTGACTTCAGAAAAAGTAACGCAAACAAAATGTTTGATTTAGATATAAAAGCATCAAATATATATTTTATAGGATTAAATAATAAAACAAATATAAAAAATAATTTTGATTTTTATATTTCTCCTTATATTAGAACATAATTGTATATTAAATTAAATATAATTAAATAGATGTAAAATGGAGGGCGCTTATGAATTATTTATTCTATTTAATTATATTTTTATTTTTCTATATTATAATTAAAAGAAGATATTTATTTAAATTTAAAAATTTATTATATCCTTTTATATTTATTGTACTTATAATATTAACAGTGTTATACCCTAAAAATTCTATAGATGCCGCATTAAGAGGGATAGATGTTTGGTTTTTTACTGTACTACCTTCTCTTCTACCTTTTTTTATAATTTCTGAAATAACTATTCAATTAGGATTTGTGAATTTTATAGGTACATTAATTAGTCCTTTAATGCGTCCCTTATTTAATATTCCAGGTGAGGGAGCTTTTGTATTTGCAATGAGTGTAACTTCAGGATATCCAGTGGGAGCTAAATTAATTTCTAAATTAAGATTAGAGAATAAGATTTCTCAAGTAGAAGCGCAAAGGCTTGCTTCTTTCGCTTCTACTTCCGGACCTTTATTTATAATAGGAGCTGTCTCTATAGGGATGTTTAATAATGAGAGATTAGGATTCCTTTTAATATTATCTCATTACCTTGGATCTATTACATTAGGTTTAATATTTAGATTCTTTAAATATAATGTTAAGTCATGCCAGATAAGTATGAATTATAAAAAGAACTTAAAAGATTCTTATAATAATCTTTTAAAAAACAAAAGTATTGGTAATATTATGTCTGATGCAATGCAAGATGCAATGAATACAATACTAATAATTGGTGGATTTATTATTTTTTATTCAGTAGTTATAGAATCATTAAATTCGCTTAATATTGTTTATTATATTATGAAGTCATTTGAAAATATAGGTGTTTTTATTGAAGAGGATATTATTAAGGGATTTTTATTTGGAATTATAGAAATAACTAATGGTACCAAAATTCTTTCACAATCAATAGAAAGCAACAGTTTACATATTTATGTTCTAGTTAGTATATTAATAGGATGGAGCGGCATCTCTATTCATAGTCAAGCATTAAGTTTTTTTTCTAAAATAGATATAAATAACAGAATATATCTATTTTCTAAGTTAATGCATGGTTTATTTGCTGGAGCTTTTACAATAATTCTTTATAAACCTCTAATGATTAAATCAATAAGTGTTTTTAATTATTCTTCTAAAATTAAAAACAGTTCAAATTATTTTGGAAATTTTTTTGACCATATATATATATCATTTAAAATAATTCTATTCATACTTTTTCTATTAACTATATCTTCACTTATATCTTCTATACTTTATAATATATATAAAGTCATATTAAAAGGACCTAAATAGGTCCTTACATTTCGTTTAATTCATTTCTATTTTGATCAACTGTCTTAAGTAGCTCTTCTAATTGACTTTGTACAGTTTTTAATAATTCATCAGCGTATTCTCTACCACCTAGTCTTATATCTTTAGCATTACTTTGTGCTTTTTGAATAATTTCATCTGCTCTTGCCTGAGCTCTTTTAGTTATTTCATCTCTTTCAACCATTTCTTCTATATGTAACCTTGCTTCTTTTGTAACTGTCTCTGCCTCTTTCTGTGCTTCAGCAAGTATTCTTTGTCTTTCTTCTCTAATCCACTCTGCTTGCTTTATTTCATCTGGTAACTTAGATCTTATTTCATTAAGAATGTCTAAAACTTCATGCTTGTCCACCATCACTTTACCCGATAAGGGTATACTTGAGCTTTCTTCTAATATCTCTTCAATTTCATTTAATAATTTTAATAAGTCCATTATATATCACCCTTCAACTTTTTATTTAGATTATATTCTACTATTTCTGGAACTAATTTACTTATATCTCCATTAAATTTAGCTATTTCTTTTACTACAGAAGAACTTAAAAAAGAGTATTTGCTACTTGTCATTAAAAAGAAGGTTTCCAATTCTTCATCTAACATAGTATTAGTAAGAGCCATTTGAAACTCATACTCAAAATCAGAAAGTGCTCTTAGTCCTTTTAAAATAATTGAAACATCCTTACTTTTAGCATAATCTATAAGCAATCCAGCAAAGCTATCTATTTCTACATTTTCAATATCTTTAGTTGTATTCTTTAATAACTCAACTCTCTCTTCAACATTAAACAATGAATTTTTTGAAGGATTATTTAAAACTGTCACTATTATTTTATCAAACTTTTTACTTGCCCTTTTTATAATATCTAAATGTCCGTTAGTTACTGGATCAAAACTACCTGGATATATTACTGTCATAATTATGCCTCCTGTATTTTAAAGAAAGATATGGATGTTTCTCCATAATTTCTTATATTTATATTATACTTTTCATTAAAAATATTAAGATTTAAATCTTTTTCGTGTTCAGCTATTATTACTCCATCTTCAGTTAATAAATCATATTTTTCTATAAGTTTTATACTTTCAATAATTAAATTTTTATTATATGGTGGATCTAAAAATATATAATGAAACTTAATATCTTTATCTCTAAAAATATTAAGAGCATTAGTATAATTCATTTTATAGACCTCTGATTTATTTTTAAAATTAGTTTTTTCTAGATTTTCTATTATAGTCTTATAACTATTAATTTCATTATCTATGAAAAAGCATTTTTCTGCTCCTCTGCTTAAAAATTCTATACCAATTGATCCACTTCCAGCAAACAAATCTAATACAATGTCATCTGAATACACATTTATTATATTAAATAATGTTTCTTTCATTTTGTCTGTAGTTGGTCTAGTATTAGTTCCTTTTGGAGCTTTTAATTTATGTCCTTTAGCAGTTCCTGTTATAACTCTCAAAATCAAACCTCCAGTATTACCTTATTTCTAATTTAGCTTTACTTTATTTTAGCATATAAATTAAATTGATACAAAGTAAATTTAAAATAGAATAATTTTATTAAAAAAGGTTAAAATAAATAAGTATTAAATATTATTTCCATTTCAAAATACTTTCAACTATGATTATATTTTTCATCTATCTTATCACAAATTAAAAGAAAGAAGTTTTTTCTTTCTTTTAATTTGTTTTTTAGTTTTATCAATTAAAAGAAATATCATTCAACTTTTCAGATATAAGCTTATAAACCTTATTTTTTATTTTTATGTTTTTAGTCAATTCTAATTTTGGATCTTCTGTTAATATATCTTGTGAAATCTTTTGTGCAATTTTCAAAATTTTAATATCTGTAAATATATTTGCTAGTTTAAATTCTGGAATACCATGCTGTCTTACTCCAAAAAATTCACCAGGCCCTCTTAATTCTAAATCTTTTTCTGAAATTATAAATCCATTAGAAGTCTTTTCCATAATTCTCATTCTTTCTCTTGCAATTTTATTTTTACCTTTATTTATTAATATACAATATGATTTATACTCTCCTCTGCCAACTCTACCTCTTAATTGATGAAGTTGAGCAAGACCAAACCTTTCAGAATTTATTACAATCATAATATTTGCATTAGCAACATTTACTCCCACCTCAATTACTGTGGTAGATATTAATACTTGTATAATATTCTCTTTAAACTGTTTCATTATTTCATCTTTTTCTTTAGGTTTCATTTTACCATGAAGTAAACCTATTTTATATTTATTTCCATACAATATTTTTAGTTCTTCATACGTTTCAGTTGCAGATTTAACATCTAAATTTTCAGATTCTTCTACTAAAGGACATACAATATACGCTTGCCTACCTTTAGCTATTTGCTTTTCTAAAAATTCAAATGCTCTATTTTTTTTATCATCACTTACTGAATAAGTATCAATCTTCTTTCTTCCAGGAGGCAATTCATCTATTATAGATATATCTAAATCTCCATATAAAATCATTGCTAGTGTTCTAGGAATTGGAGTTGCACTCATTACTAACACATCAGGAGTGATTCCTTTTTCTGTTAATTTAGCTCTTTGCCTTACACCAAATCTATGTTGTTCATCAGTAATTGTAAGTCCTAACTTTTTGAAATTAACACTATCTTGGATTAGAGCATGAGTTCCTACTAATATATCTACTTCACCATTTTCAACCATTTGCAATATCTGTTCTTTTTTCTTCTGAGTTAAACTTCCAACTAGCAACTCGCAATTTACACCAAAGTTATGTAGCAACTTATTAATTTCTTCATAATGTTGAGTGGCTAATATTTCAGTCGGTGCCATCATAACTGATTGATAACCAGAGGTTTTAGCTTTTAAGATAGAAAGTATTGCAATTATTGTTTTACCTGAGCCTACATCTCCTTGAACTAATCTATTCATTATTTTATCTGATTCCATATCACCTTTTATCTCTTCGAAAACTTTTAATTGTGCATTGGTCAACTTAAAAGGTAATGAATTTAAAAATTCATTACTTTTATCTTCTTTAGTAAATACTATTCCTTTATTATTTTCATTCAATCTTGACTTAACTAAGAATAATCCTAATTGTAGAATAAGGAATTCTTCAAATACTATACGATATTTAGAAGCTTTATATTTTTCTCTACCCTCTGGAAAATGTATATTTTTAATAGCTTCTTCAATAGAAATTAAATTTAAATCTTTCCTCATATCTAAAGTGAAAATCTCATCTATATTATCTAATTGAGTTTTTAGTGATGTTTTAATTAATTTTATAATTTCATTATTCCTTAATTTATTTGTTAAAGGATATATTGGCATTATAGTATTTATATTATTATTACTATCACTTAAATTAGAGTATATAGGATTTTGAATTTGCACATTGCCATATGATATATCTACTCTACCATTTACTTTAATCTTATCTCCTATTTTAAAAATCTTATCTATATATGGCTTATTAAAAAAAACCATATAGCAAATCCCAGTTTCATCCTTTATAGGTATTTTTGTTATAGTAATATTTTTTCTTGGTCTTAATGTAATAGAGGAACCTGAGACTGTTACTTCTAAAGTAACTTTTTCTTTATTAATTAAATCTTTAATTTTTTTCATCTTTCTTCTATCATCATATTCACGTGGAAAATAATAAATTAAATCATTTATAGTGTAAATACCTAATTTATTCAATTTTGCAGCTCTTTTTGGACCTACTCCTTTTAAATATTGTATAGAACTGTCCAAACTCATATTATCACCTCTAAACCATAAAATAAAACTCAGTAAATACATTTTTAATGTATTAAATAACTCATAATAAAAAGAGATAGAAAACTATCTCCTTTTATTCAACAGATACTAAATAGTAGTATAAAGGTTGACCTCCATATATAGTTTCAATATCTACACCATTAAACTCAGTTTGAAGTTTTTCAGCTAAATTATTCGCTTTATTCTCATCTATTTCTTCACCATAGAACAGAGAAATTATATCATTATCTTCTGTTACTATTTCCTTTAACAAGTCAATAGTAACTTGATCTATGTCTTTACCAACGGTTTTAATATCTCCATCAGATATGCCCATTATATCATCTTTTTTTATTTCTTTATCATTTATATTTGTATCTCTTACTGCATAAGTCACTTGACCAGTCTTTACATTATTTATAATTTCTTTCATATTTTCCAGATTATCATTTAAATCTATTTCTTCATCAAATACAAGCAATGCAGAAATTCCTTGAGGAATGGTTTTAGTAGGTAATACTTCTATATTTCTTTCACTTAACTCTCTTGCTTGATTTGCAGCTAATATAATATTACTATTATTAGGTAGTATTATAATATTTTCTCCATCTACTTTATCAATAGCAGATAATATATCTTCTGTACTTGGATTCATAGTTTGTCCACCTGTTATAACATGATCCACATTTAAATCTTCAAATACATTTTTTATGCCTTCTCCCATAGAAATTGCTATAAAGCTATATTTTTTTATTTCTTTAGCTTTACCATTTACAATTCTATTTTCATGTTGATATCGCATATTATCAATCTTAATATCTATTAATTCACCATTTTTTAAAGCTTCTTCTAAAACTTCTCCAGGATTATTTGTATGAATATGAACTTTAATCATTTCATCAGAACCTACAACTAACATTGAATCTCCATATTTAGATATATAGTTTCTAAACTCAGTAGGTTCCATATCTGTCTTCTTAATTATAAATTCAGTACAATATCCAAACTTTATCTCAGTGTCATTATCATGAGCTTCATGAATTTGAATTTCTTTTTTTTCAAAATCTTCATTACTCAATTCTACTATTTTACCTGATATAGCTTCTAGAGCACCTTTTAATATATATATAAGTCCTTTTCCTCCAGCATCAACTACTCCTGCCTTCTTAAGAACATCTAACATTTCTGGTGTTCTTCTTAATGCATCTTCTCCTGCTATTATTACTTGTTCTAAAAATGATATTATATCTTCTTCTTTTCCTATTAATTCTTCAGCTTTTTCAGCAGACTCTCTAGCAACTGTCAAAATAGTACCTTCTATTGGTTTCATTACAGCCTTATATGCCGTTTCAGTTGCATGTTTAAATGCATTAGCTAAGATAGGTACATTTATTTTTTCTTTGCCTCTAAGCCCTTTACTAAACCCTCTAAGTAGTTGTGATAATATAACTCCAGAGTTCCCACGTGCCCCCATCAAAGAACCACTTGAAGCCGCTTTTGCTATTTCATCTATTGTATCTGCATTATTATTTCTTATATGTTTTATTGCTGACTGCATAGTAAGCGACATATTGATTCCTGTATCACCATCTGGCACAGGAAAAACATTCAATTCATTTACTACCTCTTTATTTTTATCTAATTTATTAGCAGCATTAATAAAGGCTTTTTTAGCAATCGTGCTGTCTAAATATTCAATTTTCAAAATTACTTCCTCCTAACTCTACTTTTGAACTCTAACACTTTGGACATGGATATTTACTTTATCTACATTCATGCCAGTTAAGCTTTCTATGTTATATTTTACTTTATCAATAATATTGTTTGCTACAACTGAAATCTTAATTCCAAATTGTACTACTATATATAAGTCAATTATTAATTTATTATCATCAGAATATACTTTTACACCTTTAGTTAAATGTTCACGTCTTAATAATTCGACCAATCCATCCTTAGCATTTTTAATTGCCATACCCACAAGTCCGTAGCACTCCATAGCTGACATCCCAGCAATAGAAGCTAATACATTATCATCGATATTAATAGCACCATATTGATTATTAATTTTTCCAGGCATCTTTTAGCCTCCTTTTATACTTTACTATATATATATTTTACATTATTATTCTACAATCTTCAACTTGACATTCAGTTAAAAATGAAATTTTAAAACTTTGTATTGCAATACTGATTATATTTGTGTTAAAATATTGATGTTTAGTAAATGGCTTCTTGAACCATTAGAAGTTAGGAGGTGTTTTATAAATGGCTAAATACTGTGAAGTATGTGGAAAAGGTAAAGTAAGTGGAAATAATGTAACATTCTCTAAGCATCACACAAAGAGAACTTGGAGTCCGAATATTAGAAAAGTGAAAGCAATAGTAGACGGTACACCTAAAAGAATAAATGTATGTACTAGATGTTTAAGATCTGATAAAGTACAAAGAGCATTATAATACATGATGGCTTCCTAAGGAAGCCATTTTATATTATTTAAATTTTGCTTTACCACATTTTAAAAAATGACCATCCAAGAATTAAACACAATATTCCTAATGTTAAAAGCCAAATAGCTACAGGTACTACTTGAATAATAATTATCATACCCATAACACCTAAAACAATACCTATTATTTTATTATATTTATTCCTATGACAATGATATTTTCTCATAAATTTTCTCATAATATAACCCTCCTATAAGGATGTTATATTACAGTATATTAATCTTATTCTTATTTAGTTACAAATAGAAAGTTTAATCATTGGATAATATAACTAGACCTTTACCAGATTTAATCTTAATACTTGCTTTATCTTTTTTAATCTTATTACTTATACCAAGTGTAGATGATTTTTTTATATATAAATTATCAGATTCATATTCAAAACCTTTAAGTTCTACTCCTGATAAGTCATCAAATATTGGTAATAATGATACATATTCATATTTTCCACTATCTATTATAATTTCATCTTTTATAGGTATTATTTCATTATTGTTATCTATCAACTTCACATTAATATTTTTATCTAAAACATGAAATAGCAACATAATATTAGACAAAGAATGATCCATTCTAGTTCCAAGGGCTCCTATTATAATTATTTCTTTAGGATTATATTCTATTGCTAAGTCAATGGAAAGTTCTAAATCCGACTTATCTTTTATTGGAGAAAATTCACATATATTCACTTTTTTTCTTTTATAAAAATCTAATATATTTCTTTCTAATGTGTCAAAATCACCAGCTAAAATATCAGGCATTACATCTAAATCATATAAATACTTACCTGCTCCATCTGCTGCAATAATAATATCACATTCATTTATAATTGATTTAGCAATATCTTCCTTTATGAATTTTCCTCCACCTATTACAAGGATTCTAATAATAAACACCTCTATTCTTAAAAAGACTCTTAGCTAAGAGTCTTTTTGTATCAATTTTTGTTTATATTTTTTAGTTTCTAATTCAATATCTTTTGCTTTAAATATGCCAGATCCAACTACAAATATATTTGCTCCCCAGCTTTTAAGTTCTTCTATATTGTCTAATTTAACGCCACCATCAACTTGTATATCAATATCTAAATTATTGTCGTCTATAATAGCTCTTAGCTCCATAACTTTTTCTTTCATTTCTTTTATAAGACCTTGTCCACCAAAGCCTGGGTTTACAGTCATTATTAAAATCATATCTATATCATTTAATAAATGCTTTATTGTTTCAATAGGAGTTGCTGGATTCAAAGAAACTCCTGCTTTTAATCCTAATGATTTAATTTGAGTAATTGTCCTATGAAGATGTATAGATGCTTCTTGATGTACAGTTATTATATCGGCTCCAGCATCTTTAAAGTCTTCAATAAACCTTTCTGGTTTTTCAATCATAAGATGTACATCAAAAGGTTTATTTGTTATCTTTCTCAATTTTTTAATAACAGGAGCTCCAAAAGTTATATTTGGTACAAATAATCCATCCATTACATCTAAATGAATATAATCAGCTCCACCTTCAACAGTTTTAAGTATATCTTCTTTAATATTACTAAAATCTGCCGAAAGTATTGATGGTGAAATTTTATACATATTAATACCTCCTAGATTTTTTTATCTCAGATAAAAAAGATAAATAATTTTCATATCTTTCTTTACTTATTTTACCCTCTTTAACGGATTTTTTAACATTACAGCCTGGTTCTTTATTATGTTTACAATCATTAAATTTACAGTATAAACTTTCCTCATTAATTTCAGGAAAAAAGATTTCTAAGTTTTCTTCTTTTATAAAGCTTAAGTCCAAAGAACTAAACCCAGGAGTATCAACTACAAATCCTCCAAAACTAAGTTCAAGTAGGCTTGAGCTTCTTGTAGTATGTTTTCCTCTTTTAGTTTTAGCACTTATATCTCCTGTTTGTAATTTCAGATCAGGTTCTATCTCATTTAAAAGAGAAGATTTTCCTACTCCTGAAGGACCAGCAAAAACAGAAATATTGTCTTTTAATATTTCCTTTAAATCATTTATGCCTTCTTTTGATTTTGTACTAGTCTTTATTATTTTATATCCAGTATTTTCATAGATTTTAAGAATGTATTTTAAAACATCATCAGAAATTAAATCAATTTTATTAAAAACTATAATCGCATTTAATTTTTCTTTTTCTGATAAAATAAGAAATCTATCTAATAACCATAAATTAGGTTTAGGGTTTTTTAGAGAAAATACTATAATTGATTGGTTTACATTTGCAACTGGTGGTCTTATTAATTCTGTATTTCTTGATTTAATCTCCATTATATATCCTGTGTTATCAATGTCATTTAAATCAATTAAAACATTGTCTCCAACTAAAGGTTTTATTTTTTCTTTTCTAAATAGTCCTCTAGCTTTACATTCAAAAACTCCTCTATCTGTATCTACATAATATAATCCACCAATCCCTTTAATTATTATACCTTCTATCATTTCATTCCCCCTAGAATGTCTCTTCTTTAGTAATAGCTTCTTTGCCATCATAATATACTATTATAGTTGTTTTTCCTTGGGATGTAATATCTACGCTAAATTTTTCTTCTGATGTATTTAAAGTAGAATCATAAACTTTCTCTCTTTGTTGACCTTTAATTTTAAATACTTCAACTTTAACGTCTTTATCTTCATCACTCTCTGGAAGTTTAAATTCAAATTTCTTTGTAACATCTTTAGGCTCTGGCTCAGATTCTTTTCCTTTACTTATTACAATATCTACTTTAGTTTGTTCTTCTACTTCTTCCCCAGAGTTATAACTTTGTTCAAAAATTATTCCTTCTGGTACATCTTCATTAAATTTATAATCAATTTTCCCTAGTTGTAAATTATATGCTCTCAAACTATTTTTAGCAGAATCTACATTTGAACCAATAAGTGCAGGAACTGTAGTCGTTTTTGTTTCAGGTCCTTTGCTCACCACATAATTTACTTTAGTTTCTTTACCTACTTCTTCGCCTGGTTCCGGTGATTGACTAATAACTATATTTATAGGTAATTCACTAAACTCTTGAGTTACTTCACCTTCTTCTAAATCTGCATCATTTAACAAAATTCTAGCATTATTAGAATATTGTCCTGTGATTTTAGGAACTGTGACAGTTTCTATACCTTTACTCAGAACAACTTCCACTGTACTACCTTCTACGATTTTTCTACCTTCGCCTTTACTTTGTTCTATTACTACTCCTTCTTCATATTCATTACTAAACTCCTCTTTAGAAACTAACAATTCAATTCCTTTTTCTTCTGCTTCTAATTTAGCTTCTTCTAATGTCTTACCTACAAAGTTAGGTACAGAAACTTCATCATTATTAAGTATTCCATTAAGAAAAAAGAAACTTGCTAATGCTCCGGCAGTAATTAAAAATGCTAGTAAAATCGCCAATAATGCTATGCTTTTTTTCTTTTTAGGTTTTTTATTTTTTTTAGGTTTATCACTATTAGTATTTTTTTCTCTTCTAGTAGTTTTAATATTATTTTCCTTTAATTTATTTTCATCTATAGATGGTAATACTTGAGTTGCATTTTCTTCAAAATCTTTAAATGCAATAACATCTGAATTTATATTTGATTTTGCAAGTTTCATGTCATCTAACATTTCCGTAACATTATCATAGCGTAAAGATTTATCTTTTTGAGTAGCTTTTCTTATTATTTTATCAATATTTATAGGTATACTATTATCAATTTCACGAGGAGATTTTATTTCGTCCTGAATGTGCTTAAGAGCTACAGAAATTGGACTTTCACCATCAAAAGGTAATTTACCTGTTATCATTTCATACATAACTATACCTAAAGAATAAATATCTGATTTTACATCAGTATATACCCCTTTGGCTTGTTCAGGAGAAGAATAATGAACTGAACCAATTACACTATTAGTTTGAGTTATAGTAGAACTAGTTACAGCACGTGCTATTCCAAAATCTGTCACTTTTATTTGGCTTTCTTCTGTTATCATGATATTTTGTGGTTTTATATCCCTGTGTATAATATTATTTTTATGTGCATGCTCTAATGCTCTAGCTATTTGAATAGTAATATTCAATGTTTTTTTAGGGTCAATTTTATTATTATCTTTAATATATTGCTTAAGTGTCTTTCCATTTATATATTCCATTACTATATAATAAATATCATCCTCTTTACCTACATCATAGATATTCACAATGTTAGGATGTGATAAACTTGCTGCTGCTTGAGATTCCCTATTAAACTTATCTATAAATTCTTTATCATTTACAAATTCTTGTCTCAAAACTTTTATTGCAACAAATCTGTTTAGGAGTTTGCACTTTGCCTTATATACTAAAGCCATACCTCCTCCACCAATTTTTTCAACAATTTCATATCTATTACCTAAAATTTTTCCAATCATATTCTCTCCCCTTATTATTTAACAAACTTTATTATAACAGCCGTAGAATTATCATAACCACCATTTTCATTAGCAATATTTACAAGAGTTTCACAAACTTCTTGAATTTCAATAGAATTATTAATAACTTCTCTTATTTCATCTTCATTTATCATATTAGTTAAACCATCAGTACAAAAAAGTATTACATCATTTTTTTCTAAACAATAGCTAAAAATATCAATATCGGCATTTTTATCAGTCCCAAGTGCTCTAGTAATTATATTTTTTTGAGGATGATTTATAGCTTCTTCCTTTGTTATGCTACCTTTTTTTAATAGTTCAGCTACAAGTGAATGGTCTTCAGTTATTTTTTTTATAGTATCACCACGTAAAATATATGCTCTACTATCACCAATATGGCCAATATAGAGTATATCATTTATAATAGCTCCCATAGTTACTGTAGTACCCATACCCTTATATTCTTTATTTTTTTTAGCAGTATTATAAATCTCTTCATTACTCAGTTCTAGTGTCTTTCTTATAAACTTTTCAATATTATATTTTTCTTCCATAACTCTATTAAAATAAATATCAACATTGTTTTTAATAACTTCAACAGTTATACTACTAGCTATTTCTCCACCATTATGTCCACCCATACCATCTGCAACAGCAAAAACTGGAAGAGAATCATTGTAGTTTATATAGTAGGAATCTTGATTCGATTTTCTAACTTTTCCTACATCTGTACAAGCACCATACTTCATAAAAATCCCCCTAATCAAGATTTAATATATCATTTCTTAGTTGACCACAAGCAGCATTAATATCAGAACCCATTTCTCGTCTAATAGTTGCTTTTACCCCTCTTTTAGTTAATAACTTTAAGAAGTGTTCTGCATAGTTTGAAGTTTCTAAACTACTTTCTTTTATAGGATTTAGTGGAATAATATTAACATGTGCAAGCATTCCACTTAATAAGTCCGAAAGTTTATTTGCATCAATTTCTTTATCATTTATATCTTTAATCAAAGTATATTCAAATGTAACTCTTCTATTAGTCTTTTTTATATAATATTTACTAGCATCTATAACTTCATCAATACTATATTTATTAGCTATAGGCATTATTTTCTTTCTATCATTATCAAATGCAGAATGGAGTGATATAGATAATGTTATAGGTATATTTTCTTCTGATAATTTATAAATTTGTTCTACCAATCCGCAAGTTGATAATGTTATACTTCTCATGCTTAAATTTAGACCATCTTTATTATTAATAATTTTCATAAAATCAATTACATTATCATAATTATCTAGTGGTTCGCCTGTCCCCATAAGAACAATATTACTAATTTCTTCAGAAATATCTTTTTTTATTTTATAAACTTGATCTAATATTTCAGATACACTTAAATTTCTTATTAGACCTTGCTTAGTAGAAGCACAAAATTCACATCCCATTTTACACCCTACTTGAGTAGACAAACAAAGTGAGTTTCCATGTTTATACTTCATTCTTACACTTTCAATTATATTTCCATCTTCTAAAACAAACAAGTATTTTATAGTGTTATCAACATTAGATTTAAACTTTTTGAATATATTTATATTTCCAATATAATATTCTTTTGACATTTTTTCTTTTAATTTTTTAGAAAAAACTGTTATTTCATCTATATTGTTTGCATTTTTTTCATGTATCCACTTAAATAATTGCATTGCTCTAAATTTTTTTTCATCTAAAGTATCTATTATACTCTCTAACTCACTTAAATTTAAAGACTTTAAATCTATTTTTTCCAAATATATTCTCCTATCTTTATATTAATTTGAAAATATTATATCATATTTAATATTATTTATCTTATACGTTTTATTTTCGCAATGAAAAACCCATCAGTTCCATGAATATTAGGTAATAAAGTTATATGTCCTTCTTCTAGTTTAGATTTATCTTCAAAATATAAATTATCAATTTTTTCTAATTTATAATTTATATTATTTTTTAAAAATTTATTAACCACTTCAATATTTTCTTTTTTAGATATGGTACATGTGCTATATATTAGTATACCACCTTTTTTTAAATATTTTGAAGCTATTTCAAGAATATTTAATTGAATATTTGATAAGTCCTCTATATCTTCTTTACTTTTATTCCACCTTATATCTGGTTTTCTTCTTAAAAGCCCTAATCCAGAACAAGGTGCATCTACTAAACAATAATCCATAGAATCTTGAATTTTTTTATCAAATTTAAGTGCATCGAAATTTTCAGTATTAATTATATCTATTCCAAGTCTTTTAGAATTTTGTTCAATAAGATTTAATTTGTGTTCAAATATATCTCTAGATAATATTGACCCTTTGTTATTCATTAATTCAGCAATATGAGTAGATTTACCTCCAGGTGCGCTACAAACATCAATCACATTACTTCCCTCTTTAGGATTCATTATTTGAGCTACAAGTTGAGAAGATTCATCTTGTATTGTAAAAAAACCTTTTTTAAATTCTTCTAAACCTGTTATGTTTTTAGGTTTATGAACTACTAGTCCATCCTTAGAATATTTAGTTCTTTCTGTTTTTATATTATAGTCCATAAATTTATTCATTAAACTCTCTCTATCAATTTTTAATCTATTTACCCTTATTATTAATGGAGGTTTCTCATTATTGAAACTTAGTAATTTTTCAGTAAAATCTTCATTATAATCATCAATAAAATGTTTAACCATCCACTTTGGATGAGAATATTTAATAGAAAGATAATCTACTAGTTTTGTTGATTTATCTGGTAAAAACTCTTTGTTTTTATTTCTGGATATATTTCGTAAAATCCCATTGACAAATCCTGAAAGTCTTTTCTTATTTTTATTCTTTGCAATTTTAACTGCTTCATTACAAACAGCACTCTCAGGTATATTTTTCATAAAATAAATCTGATAAACTCCTGTTCTTAATATTTGTAATATAATATTATCAATTTTATTTATTTTCGTATTAGAAAATTGTGAAATTATATTATCAATATAAAGTTTGTTTTCTAACACACCATACACTAACTCTCTAACAAAATTTTGTTCTCTTATATCCTCTAATAATTTAACTTTTTTATTTATTTCAATATTTGAATATGCTTTTTCATTTTCAATTAATTCAAGAATTTCAATTGCTATCTTTCTAGCGTTATTTTTCATGTAAACCTCCAATAATTATTATACTTTAAAAAAAGGGGTTAATCCCCTTTTTAAAATTTTATTCACCTATAAAAAATTTTATAGCCTCTTCTAGTTTATCTATACTTACTCTTGTATCTATACAGGGACCATTAGGTCTATCATTAAGCACACCTAATACTGGTAATCCTTTCATATCACTTATCCCACTAGATAAATCTCTCTCACAAGCTACTGCTACTATAGCTTTAGGCTTTACATCCATAATCCATTTTCTAGCTAATGTTCCTCCTGTAGCAACTACAACATTAATATCATATTTTTCTTTTAATCTAAGTATTTCATCTACATCACATTTGCCGCATTTTCTGCAATTATTTATATCATTAGTTATTTTAAATTGACATTTAGAATTTTGAATACAATGTGGTAATAATATTAACAAATTTTCTTTTTTTATTTTTATGTTTTTTGTTTTAATAAGCAAATTATTTATATTAGTATACATTAATCTAATTTTATTTTTATCTACCTTTGTAACTTTTGCTGTAAATATTAATAGTGGATAAAAAAATGATATGGAATAGTATAGAATTTTTGCTTGAATATTACTTAAATTATTATTTTGAAATAATTTTTTTGATAATATTATTATGGTTAATACACTAATTAATATAAATAAAAATATTGAACCAAAAATTAACATTGATATTTTAACTAAAGTAATATTTTCACTAAATCCAATCCATAATGATAGAATTAATATAAATAATGTTGCTAACATTATATATAAAAGTACTTTTATATAACTCTTTTCTTCATTCAAAGTATCACATCCAACTTATTCACCTAGTATAGTTCCAACTTCTATTTCATTTCCTCTAATATATTCACTTACTTTTATTTTTTTCTTCCCTGGAAATTGAACTTCTTTTATTATAATAGTACCATTTTTCACTTTTACAAATATACCTTCATTATTCACATCAGTTATTTGTCCTAACTTCCCACTATATAATTTTTCATCAATATCAACTTTATAGATTTTAAACTTCTCTCCTTTATAATAACTATAACTACCTGGAAATGGATTTGTTCCCCTCACTAAATTTTTTATTTTTTCTTTAGTTTCAGCCCAATCTATTTTTCCAATTGTCTTATCCATCTTAGGAGCATATGAAGATAAATTATCATCTTGAGGTATTGGTTTTAAATCTTCAATTTTTTCTAATGTTTTTACTATTAATTCTGCTCCCATATTCATCAAATTATCATGAAGCTCTCCTACAGTTAATTCATCATCTATTACAAGTTTTTCTTTTAAAAGCATATCTCCTGTATCCAGTCCTTTTTCCATAATCATAGTTGTAACCCCAGTCTCTTTCTCACCATTAATTATAGCCCAATTAATAGGAGCTGCTCCTCTATACTTAGGTAAAAGTGAAGTATGAACATTTATACAACCATATTTAGGTATGCTTAATATTTCTTCTTTTAGTATCTGTCCATATGCAACAACTACTATTACATCTGGGTTTAGTTTGTTTATCCTCTCTATAGATTCTAAACTATTTACATTCTTTGGTTGAAAAACTTCTAAATCTAATTTATTAGCTTTATTTTTAACTGGAGTAGGTAATAGTTTTTTTCCTCTACCTTTTCTTTTATCAGGTTGAGTTATTACCAAATCTATAGAATGATTTTCATTATATAACTTTTCAAGTGATGGCACAGACAAATCTGGTGTACCCATAAATATTATATTCATTTTTATTCCTCTTCTTTTTCTAATTTATCAATATATAGTACTCCATCTAAGTGATCAATCTCATGACATAATGCACGAGCAAGCAATTCTTCAGCTTCAACAATTACTTCTTTTCCTTCTTCATTTTGATACTTAACCTTTACCTTTTCAGGTCTTTTAACCTTCCCTGATTCATCAGGTATACTAAGACATCCTTCAATATCTATTACTTCTCCTTGTTCATGCACTATTTCTGGATTTATTATTTTCATAAGCCCTTCACCTATATCTATAACTATAGCTCTTTTTAAAATGCCAACTTGTGGTGCAGCAAGCCCTATACCCTCTTCTTTATACATAGTTTCTACCATATCATCTAATAATGTTAAAACTCTATCATCTATTTTTTCGATTTTTCTTGCCTTTTTTCTTAATATTGGATCTCCTACAAATCTTAATTGTCTTATTGCCATTTTTATTCCTCCTATTTAATTACATTATTGAATTTGGATTTATATCTATACTTATTTTTACTTTATCTATTGGTATATTATATTTATTTTTTATACATACCCAGTAGATTATATTTTTTATCACCTTTAGTTCTTTATCACTTGACTTTATAATCATCTGCCATCTATATTTATTTTTAATCTTAGGAATAGGTGAAGGCATTGGTTTTGATATATTATTAGATACATCAAAATCCTTATTCTTATATCTTATATTTTTTATTATAGCATCTGAGATATATTTTGTAATCTTCTCTAATTCTCTTACATCTAATCCAGAAAACACTATTGAAATTATATTTACATAAGGAGGATAATTAAATATTTTTCTTAATTTTATCTCCTCTTTATAAAAACCTATATAATCATGACTTCTAGCATATATTATACTATAGTGATTTGGGTCATAGGTTTGAACAACTACGTTACCTTTTCTCTCTCCTCTACCAGACCTTCCTGCAACTTGAGTAAGTAATTGAAATGTACGCTCAGAAGCTCTATAATCAGGTAAGTTTAAAGTTAAATCAGCTGCTATTACCCCAACCAATAAAACATTTGGAAAATCAAGCCCTTTAGAAATCATCTGTGTTCCTATTAAAATATCTATTTCTTTATTTTTAAATCTATCTAATATTTCTTCATGACTATTCTTTTTACTAGTGGTATCAATATCCATTCTTTCTACATTTATATTTTCAAATGTTTTCTTAACCATCTCTTCTACTTTTTGTGTTCCAATACCAAAATATCTTATATACTTACTTTCACACTTAGGACATACTTCAACTGGCTTTTTTGCAAAACCACAATAATGACATTTTAACCAATTTTCCTTTTTATGAAAAGTCAAGGAAACATCACAACTTGGACATTTTTCAACATAACCACACTCTCTGCATGATATAAAAGTTGAGAAGCCTCTTCTATTTAAAAATAAGATTATTTGTCTTTCATCCTTCAAATTAGTTATTATATCATTATATAGTCTATTACTAAAAATAGTTTTGTTTCCATTTTCTAATTCTTCTCTCATATCTATAACATCTACATTAGGCATTTCTTGTTTATTTGCTCTTTTATTCATTTGGAGTAACTCATATTTGCCCATTTCCGCCAAATAATAAGTATTTATAGATGGTGTAGCTGAACCTAATACAAGTATTGCATTTTCTAATTCAGATCTTTTTTCTGCTACTTTAATCGTATCATATTTTGGATTAATACTAGATTTATAACTATTTTCATGCTCCTCATCTATTATTATTATACCAAGATTTTTAAAAGGTGCAAATATTGCCGATCTAGCTCCAATTACAATATCAACCTTATTTTCTTTTATTTTCCTCCATTCATCATATCTTTCTCCTAAAGATAATCCACTGTGTAAAACTGCAACATTATTGCCAAATCTACTTACAAATCTCTCTACAGTTTGTGGAGTTAAAGAAATCTCTGGTATTAATACTATTGCCTGCTTTTGTTTCTTAATTACATTTTCTATAAGCTGTATATAAACCTCTGTTTTACCACTTCCTGTTACACCATGTATCAAAAACTTTTTACTTTTTTCATTGCTTATAGAATTATTTATTCTATTATAACATTCAGTCTGCTCTTTATTTAATTCCATGTTTTCAGTTTTTTTATAGTTCTTATCTAAAACTTGTCTTGGACTTTCTTTATCTATAATAGATATTAAATTTTTAGATTCTAATGATCTAATTGTACTATAAGAGGAACCTACTAAATTAGTTAAATCTTTTAATTTTATTTCTTTATAATCTTTTAGAAATAAAATTACTTCTTTTTGTTTTTTTGCTAATTTATTTAACCCTTTTAATATCTTAGGAATATCTAAGTTTTTAAATAGTTTCACAACAACTTTTTCATATTTTTTATTTATATCTTGTTCAATTTTATTTTCTACTTTTATAATATTTTTTGATTTTAATGATTTCAAACTTGAATTGATATTACTTATTTCAAGTGCTTTCTTTAATTCTTCAAATTCTATACCATTATTATCAAATAAAAATTTTATAATTTTCTTTTGATTTTTAGATTTAATATTTGTTATGTTTATATTTTCATCAACAACATAAATATATTGTTTTACTTTTTTAGTTATACCTGTAGGCATTATAGTTTTAAAAACTTCAATATATTGAGCTAAATATTCTCTTCTCATCCACAAACCCAATTCTATAAGATTAGAAGAAAGAATAGGTTCTTTATCAACAATTTCTACAATATCTTTTAATTTATTTTTATTAAAAGATATTGTATTTTTCATCTTTATTACAAGTCCTTGTAATAACATATTCCCCATCCCAAAAGGCACTATAACTCTCATACCAATCTTTAAATTGTCTTGAAATTCTATTGGTATTCTGTAAGTATAAAGGATATCTGTTTGAGTACTATTATTATCTACTATTATTTCTGCATACAAATCCAATCATATCAGCCTTTCAAATTATTATATATATAGTATAACAGATTATAGATAAAAAATTGAAGCTAAGGCTAGCTTCAATTTTAATTAATATTATCTAATATTATATTTGCTAAATCTTCTTTTCTCATCAAAGGATATTCAACTTTAGAACCATTATTTTTAAACAATATAACCTTATTGTTATCTGATTTAAACCCAGATTCTTTTTTAGATATATCATTTGCAACAATCATATCTAAATTTTTCTTTTTAAGTTTTTCTAAAGCATATTTTTCTAAATCATTAGATTCAGCAGCAAAACCTATAATTTTTTGTTCTTTTTTAATTTCACCACATTTTTTCAAAATATCTGGATTCCTAACAAACTTTATCTCCAAATCTTCATTAGATTTTTTCAATTTACTATCACTATATCTAACTGGTCTATAATCAGAAGGAGCAGCTGACTTTATTAATATATCACTCTCATCAAAGTATTTTAGCACTTGTTCATACATGTCTTTAGTAGATATAACATCTATCACTTTCACATTTTTAGGTTTGTCTAAGTGTGTAGGCCCACTAATAAGAACTACATCTGCACCTCTTTTTTCTGCCATTGCTGCTATTTTATACCCCATCTTTCCACTAGAGTGATTAGTAAGATATCTTACTGGATCTATAGACTCAATAGTTGGACCTGCTGTAACAAGAATTTTTTTACCAACTAAATCTTTATTGAAATTTAAGTAATTATTAACATACTGTACTATTTTTTGAGGATCAGCAAGTTTACCTGGACCAACATCTCCACAAGCAAGTCTACCTTCACCTGGAGATATAAATTCATATCCTAACTTCTTCAACTTTTCCATGTTTTCTTGAAAGATAGGATTTAGATACATACCTGTATTCATAGCTGGTGCAAATATGACTTTAGCCTTTGTAGCCATTATAGTAGTTGATAACATATCATCTGCTATTCCATTTGCAATTTTTCCAATTATATTAGCTGTTGCTGGAGCTACTAAAAACACATCTGCTTTTTGTGCCAAACTGATATGTTCTATATCCCATTGTTGTGGTTCTTTAAACATACTATCTGTGACAGGATTTTGACTCATAGATGAAAAAGTTAAAGGTGATACAAATTTTGTAGCTGAATTTGTCATTATTACATCTACATTAGCTTTTAATTTTCTTAATCTACTTACAATATCACAAGCTTTATATACAGCTATTCCACCTGTAACCCCTAACACAACATTTTTACCGTCTAACAATTTCATCACCTCTATATTATTCTTTAGTAAATTCATTCATATCATCAGGTCTAGTATATGTGATTTTATCTTCTGCAAATTCATGAAGTGCTATACTAACTGGTTTATTAGTAGTTATATCAATATGTGGTTTATTACCATCAACCAATTGCCTTGCTCTCTTTGAAACTAATAACACTAAAGTATATCTACTATCAACTTTTTTCAAAATATCATTTACCGATGGATATAACATTTTAAGCCTCCTCTATATTCTTTATTAAATGTATTTGTCTATTTACTTTACATTTTTCTGCTTTAATTATGGAATTAATATTATCAACTGCAGAATCTACAGTATCATTTAATACCCCATAATCATATTTAAACACATACTTTAATTCTTTATATGCTGCATCTAACCTTTTTATCATTGCTTCTTTTGTTTCTGTTGCCCTTTTTTCTATTCTATTTTTAAGTTCTTCCATTGATGGAGGAAGTATAAATATAAAAACACCATCAGGATATATTTCCTTTATAGAAAGCGCACCTTGAATATCAATTTCTAACAATACATCTTTACCTTCCTCAAGCATATCAAATACATATTCTTTTGGTGTACCATAATAATTACTATATACCTCTGCATGCTCTAAAAACTCATTATTTAAAAGCATCTCTTGGAATTTATCTTTAGATATAAAAAAGTAATTAGTACCATCTACCTCTCCTTTTCGTGGCTCTCTTGTGGTTGCAGAAATAGATAAATTTAAATCTAATTCCTTTAATAATTCTTTACATATTGTGCCTTTTCCAGCTCCAGATGGACCAGAAATAACAATTAATAATCCTTTAGACATGTAATTCTCCTTTCAAACTTAGTCATCTTTTTCTTTGTTTCCTTCTAATCTATTTGATATAGTTTCTGGTTGAATTGCTGATAATATTACATGTTCGCTATCTGTTATAATAACAGATCTTGTTCTTCTACCATGTGTAGCATCTATTAACATACTTCTTTCTCTCGCATCTTGTATTACCCTTTTTATAGGAGCCGATTCCGATCCTACAATTGCAACTATTCTATTCCCTGAAACAATATTTCCAAAACCAATACTAATTAATTTCAAACTCAAATAAATCGCTCCTATCTACTCAATATTTTGAACTTGTTCTCTTATTTTTTCTAATTCACTTTTTATTTCAACAACATATTTAGTTATTTCAATATCTCCAACCTTTGAACCCATTGTATTTGCTTCTCGATTCATCTCTTGAATTAAAAAATCTAATTTACGGCCTATAGCATCATCTAAGTTTAAAGTTTCTATTAATTGTGTTATGTGACTATCTAGTCTAACAATTTCTTCTGTTATATTAGCTTTATCAGCAAAATATGCCACCTCATTAGCAAGTTTAGATTCATCTACTTCAACAGAGTTATCTAACAGATCATTTATTCTATTCTCTAATTTCAATTTATATTCTTCAACAACTAAAGGTGATCTATCTTCAATTTTAAAGTTTAAACCCTTTATATAATCAAGCCTTTTTTTAATGTCATGTGCTAATTTCTTTCCTTCTTCACATCTCATAGAATAGATATCTTTAACACTATCTTCAACTGCAACAGATAACACATTCCAAATAACATCTTCAGATTCCTCTTTTTTCTCTACATTTATTATATCAGGATACTTTGTTATACTTTCTAATTTTATAGGGTCATCTAAATTCAAGTCTTGATTTAATAAATCTAAAGCTTCTTTGTAGGATTTTGCTAAATTTAAATTCACATTAACTTCCAGATCTGACTCGCCTATGTTTTCAAGATTTATGTATACCTCTACTCTACCTCTTTTTATTCTTTTCTTAATAATCTTTTTGATTTTTTCTTCTAAATAAGATAAGTGTCTAGGCATTCTTATAATAGTATCATTATATCTATGATTTACAGATTTTATTTCAACATTAAACTGTATTTTTTCATCTTTATTTTCGCCTCTTCCAAACCCAGTCATACTTTTAACCATCAATTTTACCTCCTAAATATTATAATCAATTTTACCATAAAATAGTCTAAAGTCAATTATTATAGTTCACTATATTAAAAATTATATAAAAGTTTTAAAATACCTTTTAATTGTTACGAAATGTTAATTTTTATTTATTGTTTATCTGTTTTTTTGTATGTTTAAATTTTATGATATAATGAAAATTAAATTAGATTTATGGAGGAGTAAATATGTCATTAGATGGAATTACACTAAGAAGTTTAGTTTCTGAGCTTCAATCTACACTTATTAATGGAAAAATAAATAAAGTTTATCAGCCTGAAACTGATGAATTATTAATGGATATAAGAAATAATGGAATAACAAAAAAATTAATCGTTTCTGCAAGTAGTAATAATCCTCGGATTCATTTTACTGACGATACTAAAAAAAATCCACAATCCCCACCTATGTTTTGCATGCTTTTAAGAAAACATATTCAAGGAGGAAGAATTTTATCCATAGAACAATATGGTTTTGAACGTGTTATAAAAATCTTAATATCATCATATGATGAACTAGGTGATTTAACAGAGAAAGAACTTATAGTTGAAATTATGGGGAGACATAGCAATATAATATTATTAGATAAAAACAATAATAAGATAATTGATTCAATAAAAAGAGTTACACCTGATATAAGTAGTGTTAGACAAGTTCTACCAGGATTAAAATATATTTCTGTTCCTTCTCAAAATAAAATAAGCCCATTTGATTTAGAAAAAAATAATTTCTTATTGTTAATAAAAGATATTAATAGCTCAAAAGTCTTATATAAATCCCTTTATGAAAATTTTATAGGTATAAGTCCACTTATTGCTAAAGAAATTTGTAAAAGAGCTGGAATTTATGAAAATTTAAATCTAAAAGAGTTGAAAGAAAATGATATAGAAAAGATATATTCATCATTTAAAAGTATTATTGATTATATCCTTGATGGAAAATCATGCCCTACAATAGTATATAATGAATTCAAAACTAAAATACTAGGATTTTCTAGTTGGGATTTAATTCAGTTTGATAATTCTATAAAACAACACTTCAATACAGTCAATGAAATGTTAGATCAATTATATAAAACAAAAGATAAATTAGATAGAATCAAACAAAAATCTTTATCATTAAAAAAACGTATAAAAACTAGATTAGATAGGGATAAAAATAAATTATCAAAACAAAAAGATGAATTATTAAATGCTAAAAATAGAGAAAAATATAAAATAGCTGGTGAACTAATTACTGCTAATATATATAGAATAGAAAAAGGTATGGATAAAATAGAAGTTTTAGATTATTACAATGACAATCAAAAAATAACCATAAAATTAAATCCAAATCTAACCCCTTCTGAGAATGCGCAAAAAAAGTTTAAAAGATATAATAAATTGAAAAATGCTTTCATTGAAGTATCCAATCAAATAAAACAAACAGAATCTGAAATTAACTATTTAGAGAATATTCTATTAAGCATTGAAAATGCATCTGATTTAGATGACTTAGAAGAAATCAGAGAAGAATTGATTGAAGAAAATTATATCAAAAACAGAAAAAAATATAAAAATAAAAAGAAAAGTAAATTTAAAAGTAAACCTATGCACTTTTTATCAAGTGATGGCTATGATATTTATGTAGGTAAAAACAATAAACAAAACGATTACCTAACATTAAAATTTTCTGATAAAAATGATTTCTGGCTTCATACAAAAGATATACCTGGATCACATGTCATAGTAAGAAAAAAGGGCAAAGAAATTCCTGAAAATACTATTTATGAAGCTTCATTACTTGCTGCTTATAACAGTAAAGCCAAAATGTCTAGTAATGTTCCTGTGGACTATACAGAAAGAAAAAATGTTAAAAAACCAAATGGAGCAAAGCCTGGCATGGTTATATATGAAAATAACAATACTATTTATGTAACTCCAACAGAAAAAGAAATAAGTAAAATAAATAAGATAAATTAAAGGCATATCATATGATATGCCTTTAATTTAATTTGTTTCCTGTGGTAATACTTTATTAATTACTATACCAACTATTGCCGCAAGACTCAATCCTACTATTTGAATACTATTAGTAATTGGTATGCCAATTATACCAGTAAATGCCTTTGTGCCATCTGCAAGAAATAATCCTTGTTTTACTTTTAATATTTCTGTTCCTATTCCAATTACAAGAATTAGTGATGCTATTATCAAATTTCTGTTACTAGAAAAATCTACTTCTGCTGTTGTTAATGTTCTTATGCCTACACTAGCAATCATTCCAAATAGAATAAGACTAACTCCGCCCATGACTGGAACTGGAATAGTTTGAAGTAATGCTCCTACTTTTCCAATAAAACTTATTGATATTGCTATAATTGCTGATATTCTTAAAATAGAAGGATCATAGTTTTTTGTTACTGCAAGTACTGAAGTATTTTCACCATAAGTAGTATTTGCAGGTCCACCTATAAGTCCAGAAAATAATGTAGCAAGTCCATCACCTATTAAAGTTCTATGAAGACCAGGATCATTAAAAAAATCTTTACCTACTACTGCACCATTTGTAGTAATATCTCCTATATGTTCCATAAAAACAGCTAAAACTATTGGAGCAATGATAGCTATAGCTTCAATGCTAAACTTAGGTAATGTAAACTCTGGAACACTTATTAAAGCTGCCTCAGTAACGGGTGTAAAATCAACTATATTTAACATAACTGATAAAATATAACCTACTATAACTCCACAAAGTATAGGTACTACTTTAAACATACCTTTACCAAATACTGATACTATGATTACAGTAGAAACTACAACTAAAGATACTAACCAATTATTTGAAGCCATTTCTATAGCTGTAGGACTCATTATAAGACCAATTACTATAACCATGGGACCAGTAACTATTGGCGGGAAAAAAGTCTTTATCTTTTCCACTCCAAATAACTTTATAAGACCTGCAAAAATAATATATAAAAACCCAGCAACCATTATACCACCTTGAGCATATCTTAAATCACCAAACCTCGTTGCTACTACACCTATAACAGGTATAAATGCAAAACTAGAACCTAAAAACACAGGAACTTTACCCTTTGTAACTAAATGAAATATTAATGTACCCATACCTGCACAAAATAAAGCTACTCCTGGATTAAGTCCTGTAATCATAGGCACTAAAACCGTAGCACCAAACATCGCTATTACGTGCTGTATGCTTAATATTCCTTTTTTAAATACCTTATCCATTTTAAGTTTTTGTTCTTTACTCACGTTAACATTTTTTACCATTGTTTCTTCAGACATAAAATTACCTCCTTTATTTTAGGAGGGAGAAAATTCTCCCTTTCTAGTATCACAGTACTAGATTAAAAGTTATACAATTATTCTTTGATTGTAACTTCATCACTACCATCTGTCTCTTTAAAATTAACATCTATTATTTCATTCTTTGATGTAGGAACATTTTTACCTACAAAATCAGGTCTTATTGGTAATTCTCTATGACCCCTATCTATTAATACGGCTAACTGTATTTTTTCAGGCCTACCATTATCTACAATAGCATCAAGTGCAGCTCTTACAGTTCTTCCTGTATATAATACATCATCTATTAAAACAATAATTTTATTAGATATATCAGTTGAAATTTGAGAACTTTTAATTAATGGCTTATCTGCTACTTCTGACAAATCATCTCTATATAAAGATATATCCAACTCTTCAACTTTTACTGTTTTACCTTCTATGGTTTTAATTTTTTCTGCTATTCTTTTAGCAAAAGGAACTCCTCTTGTTTTTATTCCTAATAATACTACATTTTCTATCCCTTTATTTTTTTCAATTATTTCATGTGATATTCTAGTAGTGGCTCTATTTATAGCTTTTTCATCTAAAATTACAGCTTTTGTTTTAATATAATCACCTCCATATAATAAAAACTCCTCATCACTGATAAGGAGTTTTTAAAATTCTAAAATTTTCGTCCCTTACCAGCATCTCGTGCAGATTTAAAGGTCTTTATTCACATTTTTTCAATTATAACATATTTAATATAGATTGTCTACTACTTATTTCTTATGATTCTAAGTAAATTAGAAAAATCTTTAGGTAATTCAGATTTAAATTCTAAATATTCCCCACTTCTAGGATGTATAAAACCAATTGTTTTAGCATGTAATAATTGTCCTTCCAAATTAAATTTTTGCTTTTTTATCCCATAAACTTTATCTCCTACAACAGGATGTTTTATATATTTCATATGAACTCTTATTTGATGAGTTCTGCCAGTCTCTAGTTTAGCTTCAATTAAAGTATAGCCTTTGAATCTCTCAATAACTTTAAAATGAGTAACAGCATGCTTGCTATTTTCTTCAGTCACACACATCTTTTTTCTATCTTTTGGATTTCTTCCAATAGGTGCATTTATTATTCCTTTGTCTTCTTTTATATTTCCTTCTACTAAAGCAATATATCGTCTATTGATAGTATGTTTCTTTAATTGTTCTGCTAAACTTAAATGAGCTAAATTAGTTTTAGCTATCATCAATAGGCCTGTAGTATCTTTATCAATCCTATGCACTATACCTGGTCTTATATTTCCATTTATATTTGATAGTGTATCTAAATGATATAATAATGCATTGACTAATGTAGAATTATAATTACCAGGGGCAGGATGTACTACCATATCTCTAGGCTTATAAACTATTGCAACATCATCATCTTCATATATAATATTTATATTTATATTTTCTGGTATTAATTCAAGTTTCTTTTCTTCAGGTAATTCAATATATATTTTATCTCCTTCACTTATTATATACTTTGATTTTATTAGTTCATTATTTACTTTTATTTTATTTTTTTTAATAAGTTTCTGAATATATGATCTTGAAAAATTATCTAATTCATCAGCTAAGTATACATCTATTCTCTCATTAACATCATCTTCAACATTAATTTCAATATCCATTAAATCACTCTTTTCCCTTATCTTCATAATTATCTGTCATTACTAATATAACTAATAGTATAGTTCCTATAACTATAAAGCTATCTGCTATGTTAAACACTGGAAAATCATAAACCTCTCCAAAATTAACATCTATAAAATCAATAACATAGCCAACTCTAAGTCTATCAATAAAATTTCCAATAGCTCCACCAATAATCATAACTAAACTATAGTTCATTATTTTAGTATTATTATATTTATTTATATAGAATATAATACCAAACACAATAATTATGGTAATTATTAAAAAGAATGTTCTTTGAGAATTCATTATTCCAAAAGCAGCACCATAATTTCTTACATAGTTTAATTGTAAAAAATTTTCAATTAATACAATTGGAGCTTCTCCTTCTAAATTAACTACAGAAAAATACTTTGTTAATTGGTCTAATATAATAATTAAAATAGGTATTATGTACATTTACTTCCTCCTCAAATAGTCTATAATTATAATTCTAATAGATATTAATAATAATTACAATAAAAACAATAAAATAAGAGCAACTAAGCTCTTATTCTTTTTGATCATCTGGTATATCTTTCCTATGTTCTCCTGGCATTTGTCCTTCATAAAATTCTTCTGAAATACTTTCTATATCTTCAACAGATCCTTTATCATTATCATCAAATACACCATTATAATCACCAGTAGAATTTGATGGATCTTTCTCTATTCTATTGAATTGTTCTACTTTTTGTATTATATCTTCACCATCAATACCTACATATTCTTTATCACCTTTGTTCATTCTTCGTAAAACATTACTAAGGTATTCTTGTTCTTTAGTATCAGTCATACCTATAACTTCATCAATCTTTTCTCTATGATTTTTACAAGTTACTGTATAAGGTATTATATCTAACCTTTCTTCTTCTATTTCTTTTCCACAAACTAAACAATTACCAAAATTTCCTTCATTAATATTTTTTAAAGCAATATCAATTTTAGTCATAATATTTTTTTGGTTATCAGATAAATTAATATTATGTTCTTGCATAAATAATTCTGTTCCAATATCAGCAGGATGATTATCATAAGCAGATATTTCACCACTAGAATTTGTAATAGAACCATCAAAATTTTCTTTTATATCTTTTATTGTTTGTTTTATATCCTCTCTTTCCTTTAATAGCATACTTTTGTATTTATCAACTTTGTTTTTATCCATAAATATCCTCCTTATTTATTTTATCTATATTATTATCATACCCATAAAAAAATCCTCACTATCTATATAATGAGGATTTTTAAAATTATTTATTCTTTTATGTGAAGTAAGTTAAGTATAAATAAAAAAATAAAAGATTATTTTTCTCATATTTTGCATTATAAAAATGAGAAAGTAACAAGAAAAAAAATAATAAATAGTCGGTATTTTTAATTTCCATATGACACCTCTCAATAATTCATACTATTTTATACTATTATCATATGAATTATATTAAATTTAGTTATTATTATTTAAAAATACCTGTTTATATATTATTAATACAGCTATAAACTTTTTTTGTAGTATCAATAAGTTTCTCAAACTCTCTAAAGTCAATAGATTGTTTCCCATCTGATAGAGCTTCATCAGGATTAAAGTGAACCTCTACCATTATTCCATCTGCTTTTACAGAAGCAGCCGCTTGTGACATAGGTCTAACTAATTCTCTAACTCCTGTTCCATGACTTGGATCTACTATTATAGGTAACTTTGTAAGAGACTTAATAATTGGTACAGCAGTTATATCTAATGTATTCCTTGTAAAGTTATCAAATGTTCTTATTCCTCTCTCACAAAGAATAATATTATCATTGCCTTCTAAAGCTATATATTCTGCAGCCATTAACCATTCTTCTATAGTTGCATTCATACCTCTTTTTAACATTACAGGCTTCGATACTTTTCCCACTTCTTTCAATAATGAATAGTTTTGCATATTTCTAGATCCAATTTGTATTATATCAATAAATTCCAAAGACTTTTCTACATCCCTAGGATCTAATATTTCTGAAACAACCTTTAAATTGTATTTTTCTCCACATTCTTTTAAATATTCTAATCCTTCAAAACCTAAACCTTGAAAAGAATATGGTGATGTTCTAGGTTTAAATGCACCGCCTCTAAGGATTTTAATTCCTTTTTTTGATAAAAATAAAGATACTTTTTCAATTTGTTCTCTACTTTCTATTGAACAAGGCCCAGCTATAATATTAAATTCTCCATCTCCTATTTTAATTCCATTACCTAAATCTATTATTTTATCTTTGCTACCTTTTCTACCTATATATCTTAATTTCATTCTAATTCCTCCATACTTACTGCTTATAACTCTTTAAAATCCTCTTTAATATTCCAACTGATCTCTCACTAGCTAAATCAACAAACTCATTGAAATTATCATTTGCTGAACCATCAGCCTTATCAGAGATTGATCTTATAATTAAAAAAGGTTTATTATTTATATAAGCAGTATGTCCAATTGCAGCTCCTTCCATTTCTACACAATATGCATTAAAATTATCACATAGCTTTTTTTTCATTTCTTGTGATGATACAAAAATATCTCCTGATACTATTCTTCCTTTATATACACTTCCATATTCTAATTCTTTTTCAGAAGAATTTATAGCCAAATCTATTAAATATTTATCAGCATTAAATCCTAATACTTCTAATCTAGGAATTTGTCCTAAAGGATATCCAAAGCTTGTTGCATCAAAATCATGCTCTAAGACATCTGTTGATACAACTATATCGCCTATTTCTATTTCTTCTTTTACTCCGCCAGCAACTCCTGTATTTATTATAATATCAACTTCATATTCACTAATTAATAGCTGAGTTATAATTGCTGCATTTACTTTTCCTATACCACACCTTACTAATACTATCTTTTTACCCTCAAATACCCCTTTATAAAAAATAGTTTTAGCTTTAACAAACTTTTTTTCTATTTCCATTTCATTTTTTATTTTTTCAATTTCTTCATCCATAGCACCTATAATTCCAAATATCATTTTAACAGCTCCTTAAAATTTATTTTTAACAATAAAAAAGGGGTTCCCCCCTTATTCTTCACTCATTATATTTTCTTCTACAAAAAGTTCTTCTGACATTTCTAATTGTGATTTAAGTAATGTTTTAAATTTCATTTTAAAAAGAAGCATTTCTTTTTTTACATCTTCATATTCTTGCTTTATATCCATAACTTCTTTATTTGCATTATCTATTATTTCTCGTGATTTTCTTTCAGCTTCTTCTATTATATTATCACTTTTTTCTTTAGCAGTATAATTAACTTCTTCAGCAGTTTTTTGAGCAACTACTAATGTCTTTTGTAATGTATCTTCCATACTATTATAGTATTTTACTTTATCATTTAAAGTAGCCATCTTATCTTTTAATTCTATATTCTCTTTATGTAATCTTTCGTAATCAGAAATTATTTCATCTAAAAAAGTTTCAACTTCTTTTATATTATATCCTCTAACGCCTTTGTTAAATTCCTTATTTTGAATGTCAAGTGGTGTTAACATTTTTATGCCTCCTTATTATATGTATTTATATATTAGTAATCTTAATTTTCCTTTTTTACTTTCACCTAATATATCTTCAAACTTAGCTCTACCTTTTTTTCTAACAGATATTAACTCCCCACCATTTAGATTATAAGATATATTATCTATCGGTTTAAAATCAACTTTAACTTTACCAGCTTTAATCATGTTTGAGCTATCTTTTCTTGACAAATTAAAAATTGAACTAACTATTACATCCAAACGAAGCGAAGAAACTGTTGTATATATTTTTTTATGTTTTTTTTCATATTCTATAATATCTTGCTTGCATATTTCTTTGATTGTAACAGACTGGGTTCCAATTTTTTCTAAATTTAAAATTATGTAATCTTTTAATTCAGGAGATATTATTATTTGTGCATATTCATCTGAAATAATAATATCTCCAATTTTTTCTCTTTTAATTCCAAGTGACATAAAAGAACCTAATATATTTTTATGACTTATTTTAGAAAAGTCATAATTACTAGTAATTTCTAAAACGGATATTATATCATTAAATTTAGTATATCTTAGATATTCCGGATATAAAATTATCATTTTTCTTTCTGCATTATCATATCCACCTTCTTCATGATAACTTATATCCATAAATCTATTTAATATAGAATAAGAAAGTTTTCTTTGGTATGGATTTAAAAAATCAGTTGATATAATATTTTTGTCTCGCATAACAATTTCTATGCTATCTAATAATTTCCTCAAATTAATAATTTCATCTTTATCATCTATATGTTCCAAGTATTTCTTTTTATCATTAATCATATTTACTCCTATATTAATAACCTAATGATAAATGTTCCAACTATATCCAAAGCTAAAAAAGCTAATAAAGGAGAAAAATCAAACATTCCAGTACTTACTCCTAATTTGTTTATAAGCATTCTAAAGGGATATAAAATTGGCTCTGTTATTCTATAAATTGAATTTAACAAAGGATTTCTTAAATCTCTTATTATTAAACTTAAAAATATTCTACTAATGATTAAGATTTTAAGTAAATCAATAAACATTCTTACTGCCCTAATTAACACATAATTATCTATCACTAAATCCACCTCTTAATTATTTCTGCCATGGAAAAATACCCTTATTTTTTAATTCCTCATGCATAATTCCATCTACTTCTACATTGCTTGGAGCTAAGATAAATATATCTATTGCAACCTTTTGAATATTGCCCTCTAATGTATATATTGCTCCACTTGTAAAATCAAATGCTTTTCTTTTCTCATCATCTTCCATTTGTTGCAAATTAAGTACTACAGGCTTTCTACTTTTCACATCATCTATAGCCTTAGCAATATCTTCATATATTTCAGGTTCATGAATTACAAGTTTCATATTGTTATTAGTATGAATATTAAATACTTTATTTTGTTTAGTTGATCTTCTAGAATTTTTTTCTTCTTCTACATACTCTTCTTCTTCATCAAAATCATCATATTCTTCATCTAAGTCTTCTAAACCTACAAAATATTTTACTTTATTAAAAATACTTCCCTTTTCTGCCATTTTTATTCCTCCTTATTTTCTTTTACCAAAAATACCTGTGCCAACTCTTACTAAATTTGCTCCTTCTTCAATTGCAATTTCAAAATCATTAGTCATCCCCATTGAAAGATATTTCATATCTATATAAGGAATTTCTTTTTTCTTTATATCTTCAAATAAAGATTTTGCTTCTTTAAATACATACCTTATGTTTTCAGGCTCCTCATCAAATGGAGCCATTACCATAAGACCTTTTACAGCTATAAAAGGATATTTTTTAAGAGATTCTATAAAGTTCCATATATCCTGTTTTTTCATCCCAAACTTACTTTCTTCTTCTGCAATATTTACTTGTATTAATACATCAACTACTCTATCACTTTTTCTAGCTCTTTTATTAAGTTCTTTAGCAAGAGATAATCTGTCAAGAGAATGAAATAAATTCATTTTATCTATTATGTATTTAACCTTATTAGATTGTAAATGACCTATCATATGCCAATTTAACTCTTCCCTATTTAAACTATCATATTTATCCATTATTTCTTGAACTTTATTCTCTCCTATATCGTATAATCCAGAATCAATTATTTCTTCTATAGATTCTATAGATTGAGTTTTTGTAACAGCAATTAATTTTACATCAGACCTATTTCTATTTGATCTATCACATGCATCTTGTATTTTTTGTTCTATAATTTTAATATTTTCTTTAATTGAAATTTTAATTACCTCCTATTCATCTATATAATTTTCAATTAGTTTTTTATCAATTATTACTTCATCATAAGATGATATTGAATTTTGATTTGTTTCATCAGGTAAAGCAATTACAAAATCATCTTCTGAATAAATTATTTTTATAGACTTAAATTTAATAATAGAATCTACATTTTTTGTATAAACTCCTTTAACATCATCTTTTTCAACAACAGCCTTTGATGGTATCTTTAATCCATTATACTCTTTTAAAATTATATCAATATCTAAAATTCTATCTTTATAATATTTATATAAATAAGAGTCCAATTCAATTAAAACTACTGCATTTTTTTTACTATTATTTACTTTTAAAATTCTACCATTTATCTTTCTACTATCTTTTTTTATTCTAATGTTTATATTTTGTTCTTCATTTAACTGTTTTGCATCTTCAACAGGAATATTTGTAGCTATAAACCACTTAAAATCTTTTATAACTTTCACAATAGGTTCCCCTACTGAAAAATCAGATATTTTTTTAATATTTTTAATCTGAGGCTTTTTTATATCTATATCAGTTGGATTTAAATTAGTCATATTATTAACAGTGTATTTAGTTTCATAACCATCAAATAAATAAGATACTAATCCTGACTCATCACTAATAATTGAATTATTATTTTTAGAAATTTTTTCTAATAATTCTTCTTTTTGATTTATTAATTGCCTAGTTGTATAACCCATAAATCCATTTTGTTGAGAAATAGTTTTTAATTTATCCTGTTTTTCTTTAAGTTGTTTTTCCAATTCTTCTATTTCTTTAGAGTTTTCTTTTTCATTAGCTTTTACAATATTTTTTTCAATTTTATTTATTTCTTTTTCTAATTTTGTAAAGTCCTTATTAAACAAAGTATTAGATTTATTCTCTTTATTAAGCTTGTCTATTTCTTTTTCTATATTATCTATTTGTTTTTCATAATCTTCAATATTAGATAAATTTGCTTGAGTAATTAACACTTGATTTTTAGAGATTTTTTCTCCTTCATCATGATAAAACTTTAAATCTCCTTTACTTTTTGCCTCATATATAATTTCATCTTTTATTGTTATTGCTTTACTCTCTATTTTTTTTTCAATTTCTTCATCTTTAACAAGAATAGTCTGAGCTTTAGAACTATATAAATTCGGTAAAAACATAAATAATATGTATAATGTAACTATAATTAAAAAGAAAAGTTTAACAGTTCTCTTTCTTTTTCTTTTAAGTTGTCTTTGTTGTTTACTCATTTCCACACCTCAAACTGTAATATCCTATTAAATATAATTCTATCTTTATTATAAATTTCCTTCTCATTTTAAAAAATTATTAAAAAAATCTTCCATACTTACTTATTAATTTTACTCTTTTAATTTTAGTTACACTTAGATCTAGAACCTTATCTTTATGTGTAACTAACAATACTGAATTTTCCTTTTCCTTAGCCCCTATTACTATACCACTAAACTTCTTATTAGATTTAAGTAAAATAGAAATTTCATCTCCAGTTCCTATTTTAAGATTACCCAGTAAAAATTCACTTATATCTGCATCATTTATATGTTCAGAAGTAACAGATTTATTATCTATTACAATAGTATTTTCCTTTAAATAGATTTTTTCTTTGATAACAACTAAAATATATCCTAAAACACTAACTATAAGTAAAATAAACACTATATTTTTCAAAAAATAAAATAACAAAACATCACTACTTTCTAAAATTGATATTTATATATTATTGTTTTCATTAAGTATACCATAATTTCACTAATTTATAAATATGATAAAAATAATAAAAGGCCAAAATATATAAATATTTTGACCTTTTAAACTAATTCCATTTTATATTTACAATTTGTCCATTTTGCATAGTAATTATTTCATCAAAAAGTGAGAGTTCTTGCAAATTAAAACCATGTGCAGCTATAATTATAATTCTGTCTTCTTTTATACTTTCTATATATTTTACTATCTCCATAAAATTCTTATCATCCAACGCATTAAATGGTTCATCCAGTAATAAAACATCTGGTTCCTCCATAATTGCTTGACAAATAGCAAGACGTTGTTTCATACCTAATGAATATTTTTTCACCTTGACATCTGCGTAATCAATTAAATTAACTTTAGATAAGTAATATTCGATTTGTTTCATATTTATTTTTTTCTTAATTGAAGCTAAAAATTTCAAGTTTGAACGCGCTGTTTCATTTTCTACAAAATTACTATTTTCTATAATAACGCCATAAGAGTATTTTGGTTTATCAATATTACCACTAGTTGGATGAATTAAATCACATAACAAACGTAATAACATTGTCTTTCCACTTCCATTAGGACCTTTTAATAAATATATTTTACCTTTTTTAAAATTATAATTTATATCGGATAAAATATTTTTTCCTTTTATATCTTTATAAATAGATTCTAATTTAATCATTTATTTAACCCCCATTATAATAAATCTATTTTTTTAAATCTAAATAATATAAAAATACATAATACTAATAATATACTTTTAACCAGAATTATATTTAAATACATAGTCCTCCAATTATATGAAGCTATCACTATATAAGATAAATAAAAATGTTTATAAGAAAGAAATTGAGCCAAGATAATAGTTGATATAAATATTAAAGATAAAATAAAATCTTTTATATTCATTAATTTAAAAATAATTAAAATCATTGAATAAGTTATTAATGTTATAAAACTAGAAATCATATCAAAATAATAAAATTCTAGATTTGATGACATAAAATACTCAAAAAAATAAATCACATGTTTAATCAAAATAATTATAATTACACTTTTTAAACTACTTTTACATAAATTTAATTTTAAAGCTTTATATCCACCTTTAGACACAATATAATATTTTAATTTATCTACAGATGATATAGAACTCTGTATAAATAATATAAACATAATAATTGAACTAATGTTTAAAATATAATTATATTTATGTATGCTTTTATCAAGATAATTATATCCTGTGCCTAATAACTCAGTGGAAGATATATTTAAAAAATTATTGTTATCAATACTAAAAAATAAAATAATTAAAACTATATTTAAAATTATAATCCTTTTCATAGTAAATAATCCTTAAATTTATTCTTATAATATACTAAAAGGATACATACCAGAGAAGTTATAGAAGAAAAAGTTATAAGTGAGTTCATCCATATTTCCTTTGGAAGATTTATATTCATACTAAATTTTAAAACATAATAAAATAATAATAATATTAAATTCACAGCAAAAGTTCCAATTATGCCCATCATCTGTTTTCCAGAAATTAGAGTTATCCATATATACAAAAAAAACATATAAAAAGTAAATACAAATAGTTTAATAAAACTCATTACTAAGGATAGTGTTATGATTATATTATTATTTGAAATAACTAATATAATTATAGGTACTAACACAATATATAAAACAAAGATCAAACTTATCTTTAATCCATATTCTAATAAATAACTAACATAATATTCTTTACAACGAACGATAAATATTTTTGTCGTTATAGGTAATTTGAGTATAAAAATATAAGCTACAAAAAAAATATTTATATTAAATAGAAATTTTTGAACTCTAAATAATGATTGATCCAAAAATAGATTCCCTTGATTATGATGTAAAGCATTAAATTCTTTAAATATAATATAAACAAATATAAAGTAGCTAATGCTTAGTACTATTAAAAATCTACTATTTCTCATATTAAATAATCACTTCCAAATTTCTTAATATTTGCTTGATATAAATAACTAATAATAATCATACAAGTTATTATAAAAACTAGTACATGACTAATGTTATTTAAATTAGGCTTTAAAATAAATATTTCCATTAAGTTAAATATTATATTATCAAACACAAAAAAAGAAGTTATGAAAGCTAATTTATTACTCATATTTCCAAATGTATAACCTATTATATAACCAAATACTAATATTATAAAGGGAATACTTTGAATGATATATTTATTCCTTAAAAATAACAAGCTTAAGCTTGATAAAAATATGATTACTGTATGTAAAATAGCAATATAAAATATAATAATGAAAATATTAATAAAATATTGAAATATATTTAAATTCAAGAAAATAGAACTGCTTAGCATATTACTTTCACCAAATAATATTAATGTAATAATTAAAGCTACTATAAAAAAAAACATTATAAAAGTTACTATGTAAATCAATTGTGAAATTAACACTTTTTTTAAATATTTTTTAAATAATGTTCTAGTAATTATTAAATTTCCATAATTAGATTCTATTGATTCAAAAATTTTTGAACTAAGTAACAAACCAAATCCAACAAGAAGAATAATATTAAATATAATAAAAAAATCAGAAGAAAGTATAAATTGTTCAAAATAATAAATTCCATTATAATCATTAATTATTTGTGACACTCTTTCTATATTAACATCAGAAGCTCCGGAATTTAATACATCTATCCATTCCTTTTTAGTTAAATATGTAGAATAATAACTTCCACTAATAATAAGAAATAAAATTAAAATTAGTAGAATTGTAATTTTGGATTTATAATATCTAAACACTTCTTGTAACACCATAAAATAATCCCCCTATAAATTTCAAATGATTTTAGTTAAATTAATGTATTATATTTTAATTAATTCAAAGAAAAATACAATATGCAATATATGCCATATTACAAATTAATTCTGTTTATTATTTAGCATCAAATTTTAATTTAATTGTATCTGTCCCTGCTTGATTCCATGCAGGTTTTACTTGAGCATAATAATAATGATTTGGCTCACCTGTATTATTATTGCCTGTATATGTCACTCCAGTATCTGGGATTGAACGATAGCTGCTTCTAACAGCTCCGTCTGAATTTACAAGTCTCAAACTAGGGCTTGACCACATTGTTTTTGCACTTGCATAAACTTTGAATTCATCACTAGTCGTCGTCTTTGTAGACCTTAATTTAGAGTTTGATGTTGTGTAAACGGTTGCATCATTTGTAAGTGAAAAAGTCCCATAGCTACTATAAGTTGCAAAAGCTACTTGTGATACTAATAATGTAATTACAAACAATATTGTTATAACCTTTCTCTTTTTTCCCAATATAATTCCTCCTAAAAAGTCAAATGTTTTTTATATGGAATATATTGCATATGTATAACTAAATTATACCATTACTTTGTTTATATGTAAATAACCAATTCCAAAAAAAGACAAAAATTTCTCTAAACTACCTTTAATAGAAAATAATAAAAGGCCAAAATATATAAATATTTTGACCTTTTAAACTAATTCCATTTTATATTATAATGCAAATTAACCCACCACTACCTTTATTAATTATTCTTTGTAGTGTTCTTTGTATTTTGCTTCTAGCATCAATTGGCATCATATTAATTTTAGTTTGCAATTGTTCATTTACTAAATCATGTAGAGATTTTCCAAACATATTTGTTTCCCAAATTTTTGCTGGATCACTCTCAAATTCTTCTAATAAATAATTTACTAATTCTTCACTTTGTTTTTCTGTTCCAATTATAGGCGATACCTCTGTAGCAATATCTGCTCTTATAAGGTGCAGTGAAGGTGCATTTGCTTTTAATTTAACACCAAACCTATGACCTTCTTTAAATGTTTCAGGTTCTAAAAGTTCTAATTCTTCTATACTAGGAGATACTAATCCATATCCACTTTGCTTTACATCTTCTAATGCCTGTGCTATTCTATCATGCTCTTTTTTGATTTGTGAAAGTTTTGTTATCAGATTTAGTATTTGATGTTCTCCTTTTATATCGTATCCTGTAGATTCACTTATTACATTATAGAATATACTATCATCTACAGCTAAATCTATATTTACTACTCCTTTTCCTAAGTTTATTTCATTAATATTTGTTTTTTCAACAACATCAGATTCAAATATATTTTCTACTGCTTTATTTATTTCACTTAATTTATGTATACCTGAAGTATTTTCTTTTACAGTATCAATAATTTGTTTCTTCAAAGAATGCTTAGTACTTAGTCCATCTACCCAACCAGGTAAATCAATATTTACTTCTTGTATAGGAAATTCTAACAATACTTTATTTAGAGTAGATGTTATATCTTCTATTTCTAAATTCATACAATCAACAGCGATAACAGGAACATTATATTTTTCTTCTAAATTTTCTTTAAGTGCCACTGTACTATCAAGTGTTGGGTGCTTAGAATTTAAAAGTATAACAAATGGTTTATCTAATTCTTGAAGTTCTTTAACTACTCTTTCCTCTGATGCAATATAACTTGACCTATCTATTTCTGTAAATGATCCATCTGTTGTAACAACTACCCCTATTGTAGAATGATCAGTTATTACCTTTCTTGTTCCTATCTCAGCAGCTTCTGCAAAAGGTATTTCTTTTTGATACCATGGTGTTGTAACCATTCTTGGCATATTATTCTCTTCATGACCTAATACACCATCTACCAAATAACCTACACAGTCAACCATTCTTACCTTAAATTTAATATTATCATCTAAAACTAAATTTACAGCTTCACTTGGCACAAATTTAGGTTCTGTAGTAGTTATAGTTTTTCCTGCACCAGATTGAGGAAGTTCATCTTTTGCCCTTTCTTTTCTATGTTGGCTTTCTATGTTTGGAATTACTAACTTATCCATGAATTTTTTGATGAATGTTGATTTGCCTGTTCTTACTGGTCCCACAACTCCAATATAAATATCTCCGTCTGTTCTTTCAGAGATTTCTTTATATATATTGAACTTATCCACTAACGTCGCCTCCTTTATAAATTAAACAAAATCATATATCTTCTTAAAGTATATATATTGAAGTTGTACCGATAATATTACAAGCTTTAAAAAAAATATAAAAAAATGTTTAAAGTATTAATATTAATACTTTAAACATTTTTAAAATCTGTTTATCTACATTTCTACTTCATGAGTTTTATCTCTAAGCATTAAATTTATTACAGAATTCTTTACATCTTTTCCTTTATATAAAACTCCATATATTGCATTTACTATAGGCATTTCAACATCTAATTTCTTTGCTAAATTATATGCTGATTTAGAAGTTTTAATACCTTCAACTACCATTCCAACTATACTACTTGCTTCTTCCATTGAATGTCCTTCTCCAATTTTTATACCAGCTCTTCTATTTCTACTATGCATACTTGTGCAAGTTACTATTAAGTCACCGATTCCAGAAAGTCCCGCAAAAGTCATAGAATTTGCTCCCATTTTTTCACCAAGTCTTGCTATTTCAATTATTCCTCTATTCATAAGAGCAGCTTTAGTATTATCTCCATATCCAAGTCCATCTGATATACCTGCTCCAAGTGCTATTACATTTTTAAGAGCTCCTCCAAGTTCTACACCTATAACATCTTCATTTGTATAAACTCTAAACTTAGGAGTCATAAAAAATTCTTGTACATATAAACCTACATCCTCATATTTAGAAGCTACTACTATAGCAGTAGGAATGTCTTTTGCAACTTCTTCTGCATGAGATGGCCCTGATAATACAGCATATTTAGAATTAGGTATTAATTCTTCAACAATTTCTGAAATTCTATAAAGTGTATCTACCTCTATACCTTTTGCTACATTAACTATTATTTGACCAGGCTTTATATCATCTTTTATTTTTTCAATAGTATTTCTAACTGCTTGAGTTGGTACTGCTAATAATAAAATATCTTTATTTTTTATTGTTTTATCAATACTAGAAGTTATATTTATATTATTTGGAAGAATTACTCCAGGTAAATACTGAATATTTTCTCTAGCCTCACTCATTTGTGAAGCTTTTTCTTCATTTCTAACCCATAAATCAACTTCTACGCCTTTTTTAGCTAACAATATACTAAGAGCAGTGCCCCAACTACCGCCTCCTAATACACCTATACTTTCACTCATATAAATCCTCCTATTTTGCTTTTTCTCCTATTTTGGATTCACATCCATCTAGTAATCTTTTTATATTAGATTTATGTCTAATTATCGCTAATAATGCTAATGCTGTCAAGAATAAAATATATTCTAAATTAAAAGGCCGTATTATAATTAATCCAATAAAAGGCACTAATGATATAGCAGAAACAGAACCAAGAGATACATATTTAGTTATTATTATTATTATTATTCCTATTATTATTGCAATTAGAGCAGGTATAGGATGAATAAAAGTTGCAGCACCAATTGTTGTTGCAATTCCTTTACCACCTTTAAATTTAAGTACAATAGGAAAATCATGTCCTATTACTGCAAATAACCCTGCTATAAGTCCTCCCATATCTCCAAGTAGCATTTCCCCTATTATAACTGCTATAACACCTTTTAAAGCATCAAAAATAAAAGTTACAATAGCAATTTTTTTCCCAAAAACTCTTAAAGCATTTGTAGCTCCAGCATTTCCACTACCTTTTGTTCTAATATCAATTCTTTTGATTAATTTTCCTAAGATATAAGATGTGGAAAAATTACCGATTGCATATGCTATTAGGGCTACTAAAAGGATATCTCTCAAATTATTTCCCCCTTTCTCTAAATTCAAATAGAATAGGTGTACCTTCTAGTCCAAAAGAAGCTCTTAATTGATTTTCTAGATATCTAGCATATGAAAAGTGCATTAATTCTTTATCATTTACAAAAATTATAAACTTAGGTGGCTTTGATGCAGCTTGTGTTGCATAAAATATCTTAAGTCTTCTACCTTTGTCAGAAGGTGGTTGATTCATAAGAATAGCCTCACCAACTATATCGTTTAATACTCCAGTTTTTATTCTCATAGAATGATTATTTGATACAACTTTAATCAAGTCAAGAATTCTATTTATTCTCTTTCCTGTTAAAGCAGATACAAGTAATATTGGTGCATAAGTCATAAATGGTAGTCCTTCTCTAACTTCCTTTTCAAACTTCAAATAGGTTTTGTCTTCTTTTTCTATTAAGTCCCATTTATTAACTAAAATTATAGCTGCTCTACCGTTATCATGTGCATAACCAGCTATTTTTTTATCCTGCTCTGTAACTCCTTCTTCAGCATCAATTACAATTAAACATACATCTGATCTTTCAATAGCTGTAAGAGCTCTTACAACACTATATCTTTCAATGTTCTCAGTTATCTTTTTTCTTTTTCTCATTCCAGCAGTATCAATGAAAACATATTTTTCATCTCCCACATTAAAAGGAGTATCAATAGCATCTCTTGTAGTGCCTGGAATATTACTTACAATTACTCTATCTTCTCCTAGAATTTTATTTATAAGAGAACTTTTCCCTGCATTTGGCTTTCCTATAACTGCAACTCTAGTTATATCTTCTTCATATCCAGTGTCTTTATCATCTGGAAAATTAGATATAACTTCATCAAGTAAATCTCCTATACCATATCCATGACTTGCAGATATCATTATTGGTTCTGATAACCCTAATTCATAAAATTCATATATAGTATTAGGAGGTGTATGAGAATCCACTTTATTAGCTACTAATATAACCTTTCTATTAGATTTTCTAAGCATATTTGCAACTTCTCTATCTGTAGAAGTTAAACCTTCTTTCCCATCTACCATAAAAAGTATTACATCTGCTGTTTCTATTGCAATTTCAGCTTGTGTACGCATTTGAGATAAAATAATATCTTCACTATTTGGTTCTATACCTCCAGTATCTATCATATTAAAATAATTGTTTAGCCATTCACCTTCAGCATATATTCTATCTCTTGTAACTCCTGGTTCATCTTCTACTATTGATATTCTTTTTCCTGCAATTCTGTTAAACAAAGTCGATTTACCTACATTTGGTCTTCCAACTATAGCAAGTATCGGTCTTCCCATATCATCACCTCTAATTTATTAATGTATTTATAAAATCTTTTCCATTTACCTTAGATATACGTATATCTTTTTGTATTTCGTTTTTTATATCACTAACAGTTAAATCATCTAAAAATACTTCTTCTCCACTTCTTAGCATTGATTCAGGTATAACAAGTTCATCAAATTCTTCATTTATAACATTTTTAATTAAATCTCTTCCTGTAACTAAACCTGAAACAGTAATAGTATGACCAAAAAAGTCATTTTTAACTTCAATAACTTTAATTTTTAATCCAGAAATATTTTCACTTATAATTTTAGCAATCCTCTTCATATAATCATATGCAAGAGTTCCAGTTGCAAGTAGTACTGTTTTATTTATATTTATATTCGTTATATTTTTTAATTCATTTTCTATACTAGATTTAAAATCTCGAAGCAATCCTACGCCATTTTCTATTTGAGGAAATCCTTCATAATCTTCATAGCTAGGTAATTTCCAAGCAGCTAAAACATAAAATTCATCTGATGCGAATATAAACCTACTACCAAATTCATATAAATATTTTCTTTGGTAGCTACTTACTTCTTTTAAAAGTTTTATAGATTTTTCTTTATCATAACTATCTATTTTTTTTAATCCTGCTCTATGCTTTGTAATACCCACAGGTACAACTGCTACACTTTCAACATTTGGATAAAGTTTTGATAAATCATTAAGAGTTCTTTTAAGTTCTATTCCATCATTTATTCCAGGTATTAAAACAATTTGTGCATTCATTTTTATATTTGCTTTATTAAATCTCTTTAATATATCATATAATTTGCCTGCATTTTTATTATTTAACATCTGCTTTCTCAATTCTTTATTTGTAGTATGAACAGATATATTTATAGGACTAATTCTATACCTTATGATTCTATCTATTTCTTCATCACTCATATTAGTAAGAGTAATAAAGTTGCCTTGTAAAAATGATAACCTAGAGTCATCATCTTTAAAATATAATGTCTCTCTCATATTTTCAGGCAATTGATCAATAAAACAAAACATACAATTATTTCTACATCTTTTTGCTTTGTCTATCAATGAATTAGAAAATTCTATACCTAAATCTTCATCATATTCTTTTTCTATTTCTAAATCCCATATTTCACCATTTAACTTTTTTATTGTTACCACTATATAATCATCTGCTATATGAAATTTATAATCAATAATATCTTTTATTTCATTATTATTGATAGAAATAAGTATATCACCAACTTCTACATCAAGTTCCTCTGCTATACTATTTTCTTTTACACTTTCTATTATATTTATATTATCATCAATATTACGTAATTCCATTATTTTGTCCTTCCTAATTAGTACCTGGTATTAACATTATACCACAACACCTTATATTTTCCTATCATACTTAGGTATACTATCATTATATTTCACAAAAATCAAGAAAAAAAGAGTGCTATATAAGCACTCTTGATGGTAAATCAAATTTAGCTGTAAGTTCATGTACTTCATTTTTAAGTTTTTCTGGATCATCCTTTTTAGTTATAGCTCTATAAATAATATCTGCTATTATATCCATTTCTTCTTCTTTCATATTTCTTGTTGTAACAGCAGGAGTACCAATTCTTACCCCACTAGTTACAAAAGGTGATTCTTTATCAAATGGTATAGTATTTTTGTTTACTGTAATATCAACATCAGTAAGTAGCTTTTCTGCTTCTTTTCCTGTTAAGCCATTAGCTTTTGCATCTATTAAAATTAAGTGATTGTCTGTTCCTCCCGAAACAAGTGTTAGTCCTCTATCAACTAATCCTTTTGCTAGAGCTTTAGCATTACTTATAACTTGTTTTTGATAGTCCTTAAAATCATCACTTAAAGCTTCTTTAAATGCCACTGCCTTTGCAGCTATAATATGCATAAGTGGTCCACCTTGTATACCAGGGAATATGGCTTTATCAACTTTTTTTGCATATTCTGATTTACAAAGTATAGCTCCACCACGAGGTCCTCTTAATGTTTTGTGAGTTGTAGTAGTTACAAAATCAGCATATTCTACTGGATTCATATGAAGACCTGCTGCTACAAGTCCTGCTATATGTGCCATATCAACCATTAAATAGGCCCCAACTTCATCAGCAATATCTCTAAACTTTGAAAAATCTATCTCTCTTGGATAAGCACTTGCTCCTGCAACTATTAATTTCGGTTTATTTTCTTTTGCTATATTTAAAACTTCATCATAATCTATTTTATGAGTATCTTTATTTACTCCATATGAAATGAAATTATAATATGTTCCAGAAATGTTCACAGGACTACCATGAGTTAAGTGTCCACCATGAGATAAATTCATACCCAAAACTGTATCTCCGGGTTCAAGTATACTAAAATAAACCCCTAAGTTTGCATTTGAACCAGAATGTGGTTGAACATTTACATGATCTGCTCCAAAGAGTTCCTTGAGTCTTTCACGAGCTAAGTCTTCAGCTTGGTCTACAAATTCACATCCTGCATAGTATCGTTTTCCAGGGTATCCTTCTGCATATTTATTTGTAAGTATACTTCCTGCAGCTTCTAAAACTGAATCTGTTACATAATTTTCTGACGCTATTAACTCAAGCCCTTCTTTTTGTCTTTTATACTCTTTGTTTATAATATTAAATAATTCTTCATCATGCTTTTCAAGATTTTTCAATTCATCATCACCTTTCTTCTAGTTTACTTTAATAATAAACAAAAAAAAAGTATTAGTCAAATATTTTATTGTTTATTATTTCATAGATGTTATAATAATATAATAAATGTTGTGTTTTAAAAAATCCATTGTATAAAGGTGATTAGATGGAAAAAAGTGAAATAAAAAATTTATTAATATTATCAATTCTTGCAGGAAAAATAATGCTCCGTAATGGTGCTGAAACATATAGAGTTGAAGATACAATAACAAGAATATGTAAGTCTAGAAATATAGATTTTGTAGAAACATTTGTAACCCCTACTGGTATATTCTTATCTGTTGAGCATAATGATGAATTATTTTCTTATATTAAAAGAATTAATTCTATATCAATTGATCTTCATAAAATTGAAAAGGTGAATGATTTCTCAAGAAAGTTTGTATCTACAAATATGTCAATTTCTGAAGGAATAAAAACATTGACTTTGATAGATAAGTTAGATCCTTATAAAAATACATTAAGGTATTTATTTGGTGGTCTCGCTGGAAGTTTCTTCACCTTAATGTTTGATGGTAATTTGTTTGATTTTATAGCTTCATTTATTACTAGTACATCATTAGTTATATTATTAGATTTTATAAAAAAACTTCCACTAACTTTTTTTCTATCAAATGTTATAGGCGGTATATTTGTTACTTTATTTTCAGTTATTTTATATAGCTTTAATATTGGAAACAATATAAATAATGTTATAATAGGATCACTTATGTTATTAGTCCCTGGGGTAGCAATTACAAATGCAATTAGAGACTCAATATCTGGCGACTTTGTATCAGGTATATCTCGAGCAGTAGAAGCTACTATAATAGCTCTTGCTATAGCTTTAGGGGTTGGAGTAACACTTAGGATGGTAATTAATACATTTGGGGATATAGACAGTATAAGGAGTGCAATTAATGCTTTATTTTAAACATTTTATATTTGCTTTCATTTCTACCGTAGGATTTTCAATTATTTTTAATATATCAAGAGATTGTATTATAAAGTCTGGTATAAATGGTGCTGTTGGTTGGATAATTTACATCATATTTGTTGAGCATCTAAATTCTCCTGTAATGGGCTCTTTCTTTGGAGCTTTAAGTGTGGGTATATTAGGTGAATTTTTTGCTAGAAGATTTAAAAAACCTGCTACAGTGTTTATAATTCCAGGAATAGTCCCACTTGTTCCAGGATCAGGTATGTATTACACTATGCTTGCAGTTACAGAAAAAAGATTTATTGATGCGGCAGAAATAGGAAGTGAAACTATATTTATCGCTGCAGCTATTGCATCTGCAATAATAATTTCTATTTCAACTGCTAAAATAATTAGAGAATCTAGAGCTAAAAGGTTGTATAAATAAAAATTGCTATCCTAATTTAGGATAGCAATTTTTTAATTATTATATTTTATAATTATATTTATTAAATTTTGTATAGCTTCTTCACTATCTTTACCTTCTATTATATCTTTTTTAATACAGTTTTTAGTATAATTTTCTAAAATTATACCACCTACTTTGTTAAGTGCAGATTTTGCAGCTACAATTTGAGTAAGTATATCAGCACAATATTTATCTTCTTCTACCATTCTTTGAATTCCTTTTATCTGACCCTCTATTTTTCTAAGTCTTGTTATAGAACTCTTTTTAGTATCTATATCTTTCATATTAAATTCCTCCATAAGTTAAATCACCCTTACGAGTTTTAACTCTGTAGATTTATTTTTCTTTATATTATTATCAATAACTCTAAGTAAAAAATAAGCTATACCTAGAGCAATTAATCCTGTTAATACACCCAAAATTTCATAATTTTGAAACCCTAGATTACTAAAGAAATAAACACCTAATGAAATTCCTGCAATAAGCATTACTAAAGGGATTATATAGGCTATAAATGCAGATTTCATCAAAGTCTTTGTTTCCATCTCTACCTCCACAAAATTCCCTACTCTTGCATTTATTGTATTTTTAATATTAACTCTCATTGCTGGAATACTACAACCTCCACCACAAGATGAACATTTATCTCCACATGCACTAGTTCTTCTTACATCTACAACAGCATAATTATCTTTTACTTCTACAACATAACCAACTTGATCCATATTATTCCTCCTTAACGCTATGCTTACTTTAATGATACCATAAGGAATAACCTATTTCAATTCACTCATATTAACTTGTATAGAAAGTTCTTTTAACTGTTCTTCTGTTATTTCTGTAGGAGCCTCTGTAAGAAGGGATGTAGCATTTTGTGTTTTAGGAAATGCTATAACATCTCTTATGTTCTTCATTCCTGTAAGAAGCATTACAAGTCTATCAAATCCATATGCTATTCCTCCATGTGGTGGTACTCCATATTTAAAAGCTTCAAGTAAAAATCCAAACTTTTTCCATGCTTCTTCTTCTGTAAATCCAAGAGCTCTAAACATTTTTTGCTGTAATTCTGTATTATTTATTCTTATACTACCACCTGCTATTTCGTCACCATTTATAACAATATCATAAGCCTTTGCTTTCACCTTTTCAGGTTCAGTTTCAAGTAATGGTATATCTTCATCAACAGGATGAGTAAATGGATGATGTTTAGCTACATATCTATCTTCATCTTCATCATATTCAAATAGTGGGAAATCAGTTATCCAAACCATTTCAAATATATCTTCATCTATAATATCTAATGTTTTTGCAACTTCAATTCTCAAGTGACCAAGTGAATCAAAAACTATTTTATCTTTATCTGCAACTATAAATACTATATCTCCTTTTTCTATATCTAATTCTTGTTTTATTTCCCCTATTTCTTCTTCACTTAAAAACTTTAATATAGGAGAACTAATACCTTCTTCATTCATTTTAATCCATGCAAGTCCTTTTGCACCATAAGTTTTAATGTATTTTTCAAGTTTAGAAATCTTTTTTCTACTAAATTCATTTTCATATCCTTTTATATTTATAGCTCTTACACTTCCACCACTAGCTATTGCTCCACTAAACACTTTGAATTCAGAGTTTTCAACAACATTTGATATGTTTTTTATTTTAAATTCAAAACGTAAATCAGGTTTATCTGAACCATAACTTTCCATGGCTTCATCATACTTCATTCTCTTTATAGGTAAATCTATTTCTATACCTTTTATTTCTTTAAATATTTTATATATAAGTTTTTCATTTATAGATATAACATCGTCAATATCTACAAATGACATTTCTGCATCAATTTGAGTAAATTCAGGTTGTCTATTTGCTCTCAAATCTTCATCTCTAAAACATTTTACTATTTGATAATATCTATCCATACCAGAAACCATTAAAAGTTGTTTCATAAGTTGTGGAGACTGAGGTAATGCATAAAATTTTCCTGGATTAACTCTACTTGGTACTAGATAATCTCTTGCTCCTTCTGGAGTAGGCTTGTTGAGTACAGGTGTTTCTATTTCTAAAAAATTATTTTCATCAAAAAAATTTCTCACAATTTTTGCTGTTTTATGTCTTATTTTAATATTATTTTGCATATATGACTTTCTAAGATCTAAAAATCTATATTGAAGTCTCATTTTTTCAGATACTTCATCATTATCTTTTATATAAATAGGTGGTGTTTCTGATTTATCTAATATTTTAAGTTCATTTACAAAAACTTCTATATCACCTGTAGCAAGTTCTTTATTTTTAGATTGTCTTTCTACAACTTTTCCTTTTATTGCAATAACATATTCACTTCTAATTGCATCTGCTTTTTCAAAACTTTCAACAGAAATTTCATTATCAAATACTATTTGTGAAATACCTGTAATATCTCTTAAATCAACAAATATTAATCCCCCTAAATTTCTTCTCTTTTGTACCCATCCCATAAGTACAACTTGCTCATTTATATTATCTTTTGTTAATTCACCACACATATGAGTTCTTCTTAAATTTCCTAATTTTTCAATCATATAATTACCTCCTAAGTCTTTCCTCTATAGACTCTACAACATTTTCTAAGCTAAGATCTTTTTGATCTCCAGTTTTCATATTTTTTATTTTAATACTTTTATTTTCTATCTCATTGTCTCCTATAACTATTGTATAAGTAGAATTTAACTTGTTGGAATATTTGAATTGAGCTTTTACACTTCTATCTAAATGATCTAAATCTGAAGATATTCCAAGATTCCTTAAATCTTTTACTATTTTCATAGCAAGTGATTTTGCTTTATCACCCATTGTAACTATAAATATATCTAAATCATCTTCTTTTGGTATTTCTATATTATTATTTTCTAAAGTAAGAATTAATCTCTCTATACCCATTCCAAATCCTATAGCAGGTGTACTTGGCCCTCCTACTTGTTCAACTAGACCGTCATATCTACCTCCACCACATACTGTGCTTTTAGCACCTATTTCAGAAGATATAAATTCAAATGCTGTTTTTGTGTAATAATCTAGTCCTCTAACAATTCTTGGATTCACAATATAATCGATTTCCAGATTATCTAAATAATTTTTTACTCCATCAAAATGTTCACTACATTCATCACATAAATAATCTAAAATAGTTGGAGCTTCTTTTAACTCCATTTGACAATTATCATTTTTACAATCTAATATTCTCATAGGATTCGTATCAAATCTTGAATTACATGTTTCACACAATTTATCTAATCTTTCACTTAAGTATTCCTTTAAAGCTTTATCATAATTAGGTCTACACTTGGAACACCCTATACTATTAATTTGTAATTCTATACCTTGAATTTCAAGCCTTTCATATAAATTGTCCAAAATACTAATTACTTCAGCATCTATTGAAGGATTCTCACTACCATATACTTCTACACCAAATTGATGATGTTCTCTAAGTCTCCCTTTTTGTGGTCTTTCATATCTAAAGACAGGTGTTATATAAAAAGTTTTTATAGGCTGTGCATCAGCATAAAGTTTATTTTCTACATATAATCTTGCAGCTGAAGCAGTTCCTTCAGGTTTTAATGTTATACTCCTATCACCTTTATCTAAAAAAGTATACATTTCCTTCTGTACTACATCTGTAGTTTCTCCTACACCTCTTTCAAACAATTCAGTATGCTCAAAGGTAGGAGTTCTTATTTCCTTATAACCAAAACTATTACAAACTTCTCTAAATGTTTTTTCTAGGTATTGCCATTTATAAGACTCATTAGGTAATACATCTTTAGTTCCTCTTGGTGCTCTTGTTAACATATTTAACCCTCCTATTTAATTTGAATAATAAAAAAAACCCTATCCCTATAGACAAGGGACGAGAGTTTGAAGTTCCCGTGGTGCCACCCAAATTGGTATATAACCCACTTATAATCTTTAACGCAGATATACGAATAATTCTACTAAAATTCAAATTATTTACTCTGAGGTGTCTTCATAAGTTATCAATGCTAATTTTCACCAACCATTAGCTCTCTAGAAATGATAAAACTAACTACTCTGCCTCTTCACCGTATGTTTATATTGTAATTATTATAAATTATTATTCTTCTTCTGTCAACATTTTATTTACAGCTGATACTTTTCTTTCTATCATATCATCTATTCTATTTATATAATCATTTAAGTTTACTACATTAGGTACTCGAATTATTTTATTTGAACTTGGATAAAACACCTTAGATACAGCTCCAGCACCTAATCCAATAATAGTTTGTTTTTCTTCCATCATAGAAATATTGTATATACACTCTTTATATTTTTTTGCATATCCCACATTTTCAAAATTACCTAATATTTGTTTTTGTCTATACATATAATAAGGCTTCATATTCATTTCCTTTGAATATACAACTGTTTCATTTAACATATCAGATAGACTTCCTTCTTTTATAATATCATATTCATCTAAATCTTTATTTAACTTTGAAGACTTCTTTATAGTTAGAGTATGAACAGTTAAGTTATCTGGATCTAACTCTTTTATTATTTCCATAGTATTTTTGATATCATTTAAATTTTCTCCAGGTAATCCTATGATTACATCCATGTTTATAGAATTAAACTTCATACTTTTTGCTAATTTAAATATTTCTTTAATATCAGCTTTAGTATGATGTCTATTCATTAGTTTTAAAGTTTTATTATTCATTGTCTGTGGATTTATACTAATTCTATCTATTTTATTTTCCTTTAACATTTCTAAAACTTTCTTATTTATAGTATCTACTCTACCAGCTTCTACTGTAAATTCTATTATATTTTGAATGTCAAAGTATTCATATACAGCTTTAATTATTTTTTCTAAATTTTCTAAAGGTATAGAAGTAGGTGTTCCTCCTCCAATATAAATAGTTCGTAATGTCTTATCTTTCATAAATAAGGCCAGTTGTTTTATTTCTTTAATTAATGAATTAGTATAATCCTCAATTAGTGAATTCCATTTTCTTATTGAATAAGAAGGAAAAGAACAATATATACATCTACTAGGACAAAATGGTATACTTATATATAAACTGTAATCTTTTTTATTTAAAGGGTATAAATATTTTTCTTGTATATCTGTAATTTTTAAAAGAAGATTTACTTTTTTTATATCTATTAAATATTCTCTTGTTAGAATATTTAATATTTCATTTTTATCTACATTTTTCTCCTTTAAATCATGTACAATCTTTGAAGGTCTTATTCCTGTTAATATACCCCATGATGTATTCATATCTTTAATATTCATAACAGCTTTATAAACACACTTTTTTATTGCTATATTAATCTTTTTATCAAATGGTTTTTTAATATTTATTTTATCTATACTTTTTATATTATTTTTGCTAATTAACTTTTTATCTAAATAAATATTAACATTTACTGAATTGCTTTTAACTGTAATAATTATCAAATAGCCTTCAATATATAAATCCATATTATCTATAAAATTTATATTACTTGTTTCCATAATAACCTTTACTAATTCGTAGATATCATGTTTTTTATTATAATTCTTTAAATAAATATTTACCATTTTTTTCACTAACCTTTATTCAAAAACGGATTTACTTTTCTTTCATAACCTATGGTACTACTACCACCGTGACCTGGATATATTGTTACTTCATCATCATATATCATAAGTTTATTTTCTATTGATTTTATTATATCATCATAAGAACCACCATATAAATCTGTTCTACCTATAGAACCTTTAAATAAAGTGTCTCCTGTGAAAATATTATTACCTATTTTTATGGATATACATCCTCTAGTATGCCCTGGAGTATGAATTATTTCAGCATTAAGCTCTCCAAAGTCTATTATTTGTCCATCTTCTAAAACTCTATCTGGCTCTATTTCTGTAGTAACCATTGGCATTTTAGAAGATAAATTTAGCTCTTTATTCATTAACATTTCTCTATCTTCTTTATGAATTAATATTTGTGCATTAGTCTTTTGTTTTAAATCCCCTATCCCACCAATATGATCTCCATGGCCATGAGTTAATACTATATATTTAACTTCTATATTATGTCGTTCTATAAAATCAATTATTTCATTTGTATTATCTGCTGGATCAATAACAATACCTTCACTATTATCATCTGATGAAATTATATAACAGTTTCCACCATAAACCCCACTTGATAAGTTTTCTATTATCATAATATTCTTCCTTTCTAAAAGTTCTTTTTACTGTCCAATAATATTGTAACTGGACCATCATTAGTTAATTGTACCTGCATATCTTCTCCAAATTTACCTGAACCAACCTTAATATTATATTCTAAACAAATATCTATAAATTTTTCATATAAATCTTCTGCAATAGAAGGTTTAGCTGCCTTCATAAAATTTGGACGTCTTCCTTTTCTGCAGTCACCGTATAATGTGAATTGAGATACTATAAGTAATTCTCCTTTAATATCTAAAAGTGATAAATTCATTTTTTCATCATCATCTTCAAAGATTCTTAGATTTAGAAGTTTTTCAACTAAATATTTTATATCCTTTTCATCATCTTCTTCACTTATTCCTAAAAGTACTAATAATCCTTTTTTAATCTCAGATTCTTTTTTACCATCTATTTCTACTAGAGCAGAATTTACTCTTTGAACAACAGCACGCATTCTTCTCACCTCTAACTAGTTACTCTATATACATCTAATACTCCACGAATTCTTTTAAACCTTTTCATCAAATTATTCAATTGATTAATGTCTTTTATTTCAAGAGTCAAATTAATAATAGCTAATCTTTCTTTATTTGTTCTAGCATTTAAAGAAGATACAAATAAATTAGCTTCAGATAATAAAATGGTTATTTCTGACAATAACCCTGGTCTATCTGTTCCTTTTACTTGTATTTCAGCTTGATATGATGTCTTATCTTCTTTAGCCCACTCTACATGTATAAATCTCTGATCTTTTCCTAAATCTAAAATATTAGGACAATCACTCCTATGAACAGATACTCCTCTTCCTCTAGTTATATATCCCTTGATATCATCACCTGGAACAGGGTTACAACATCTTGCAAACCTTACTTTTACATTATCAATACCACTTATATTTATCCCTTGATTTTGCTTTCTTTTCCTTTTTGATTTAACTTGATTATGAACTTTTACAGGCTCATCATCTTTTTTATAATATTCCTTATGGTATTCTTTTAGTTTGGTTGTAATTTGTGCAAGTGTTATACTTCCAAACCCTAATGCTGCATATAAATCATCTATTTTATTAAAACTTAATTTTTCAACTACTTTTTCTAACCACTCATCTTTTAATATTTCTGTAAGTTTATATCCTTCTCTTTTTACTTCCTTTTCAAGTTTATCTCTACCTTTTATTATATTGTCAGATTTTTCTTCTTTTTTAAACCACTGCTTTATTTTGCTCTTGGCTTGGGAGCTTTTAACAATTTTTAACCAGTCTCTACTTGGCCCATTACTATTTGGAGAAGTAAGTATTGTAATAATATTTCCATTTTTAAGTTTATAATCAAGAGGAACTATCCTTCCATCAACTTTCGCTCCTACACATTTATTACCAACTGCAGTATGAACTCTATATGCAAAATCTATAGGTGTACTTCCTGCAGGTAAATTTATAACATCTCCTTTAGGAGTGAATACAAACACTTCATTTGTAAAAAGATCTATCTTTAAAGATTCCATAAACTCTTTTGGATCTTTAGTTTCTTTTTGCCACTCCATCATCTGTCTTAACCAAGAAAGTTTTTTATCAAAATTATTCTCATCTTTGTTTCCTTCTTTATATTTCCAGTGTGCTGCTATACCATATTCAGCTGTTCTGTGCATATCCCATGTTCTTATTTGGATTTCAAATATTTCTCCACTTGGTCCTATAAGTGTAGTATGAAGTGATTGGTACATATTTTGCTTTGGCATAGCTATATAATCTTTAAATCTTCCTGGTATAGGTTTCCACATTGTATGAACAATACCAAGAACACCATAACAATCTTTAATAGAATTAACAATTACCCTTATTGCAGTTAAATCAAATATCTGTTCAAAGGTTTTATTTTGATAAACCATCTTTCTATAAATACTATAAAAATGTTTTGGCCTACCACTTATTTCAGATTCTATATCTACTTCATTTAATTTATTATCTAATTTATCTATAACTTTATTAATATACTCTTCTCTTTCTTTACGCTTTTTGGAAACCTTATCAACCAAGTCATAGTACCCTTCAGGATCTATATATCTAAGAGAAAGATCCTCAAGTTCCCATTTAATTCTAAAAATACCTAGTCTATTAGCTATTGGAGCATAAATTTCCAATGTTTCAAGAGCTTTTTCTTTCTTCTTTTCATCAGACATATACTCTAAAGTTCTCATGTTATGAAGTCTATCAGTTAGTTTAATAATTATAACTCTAATATCCTTTGCCATTGCTACAACCATTTTTCTTAGGTTTTCTGCTTTTCTCTCTTCTTTGGTTTTATATTGAATCTTTTTTAATTTAGTTACTCCATCTACTAAATTTGCTACTTCTTTTCCAAATTCTTCTTTAACCAAATCATAGCTATTTTCAGTATCTTCAATGACATCATGTAATAGACCAGCTATTATAGTACTAACGTCCATATTTATATCTGCTAATATCATTGCAACATTAACAGGGTGAATTATAAAATCTTCACCTGAATTTCTCAGCTGACCCTCATGAGCTGATTTAGCAAAATTATAAGCCTTCCTTACTTTTTCTATATCTGCTTGAGGGTTATATTGTTTTATTTTTTCAATTAATCTTTCTACTGACAATTAACCCACCCACTTTATATTGTTTTTATAATATTACTAGTATAACATAGCAAACCATATCTAAAAAGTGATTATTATATGCATTAATACTCAATTATTGACTTTATATTATACCCTTCTAAATGTTTTCTACCATTTAAAAATGTTAATTCCATTAAAAAGTATATTCCTACAACCTCTCCACCTAATTCTTCTACCATTTTAATAGTTGATAGCACTGTACCACCTGTAGCTAAAAGGTCATCAACTATTATTACCTTATCACCTTTATTTATAGCATCTTTATGTATTTCTAGTTTGTCAGTACCATATTCTAAATCATATTCATAACTTATTGTTTCAGCAGGTAATTTGCCAGGTTTTCTAACAGGTACAAAAGCTTTATTTGTTGCATATGCAAGTGGTGCCCCTACTAAAAATCCTCTTGCTTCTGGACCAAGTATAGTATCAAACTCTACTTCAGAAGACATCTTTTTTAATTCATCTATTGAATATTTAAATGCATCTTTATCCTTTAATACTGTTGTGATATCTTTAAACCCAATTCCTTCTTTAGGAAATCCTTCAATATTTCTAATTTTATCTTTTAAATTCACTTTGTGCTCCTCCTTTAAGTTTATAGAACATATTCATTTAAATTTTTTAATAATTTCGAACTATTAATATCAACTTTATTATTTGTTTTGTTTAATTTAATATAATAATTTTCGCTATCTATTTTTTTATATTTTAATAAGCCAGTTTGATTAAATATTATTAATGCTAATTCAATTTTAATTTTACTTAAATTATATTTTGATAATGAAGCAATATATTTATAAATTTGAAATTTAAATATTTCATCTTTAGAAATAAATGTTTTATAGATAAACCTTAATTCTTCTATATTTGGTGTCCATTTTTTTATTTTGATTTTATTTTTTTCTAAATCTTTTATATTACACAATATTTCTATATCAGGATGAATAGCTTTTATCTTATCATAAATACTTTTATCCATAGGTAAGTCATATAATATAACAGGTTTATTATCATATATTATGTCATTCTCTGTTGGGTTAACAACCAAATCTATTTTTTTAAATATATCTCTTCCTGACTTATCTATTCTTTCCATTATAAAATTTAAATGTTCTATATCATTTACATATACCTTAAGTTTTTCACTTTCAATTATCTTCTCATATAAATGACTAAATTTATCAATATCATTTTTACTTATAATATCAGAAGGATATTTTTCTAATCCCTTAGATATATTTGTATGCAATTTTTTAAAGTATGTTTTTTTTATTTGTTCTATATTCTTAGATTTAAAAATAATATCTCTAATCATAATTTGAACCTTTTTCTTATTCATATATTCATTTATGTCCAATGTTCCAATTATATTTAAAATATCTGTGTTTTCAATATCATTTACTAAATAACCAAAATTAAACCCAATAGAATCTATATCTATCCCTTTATATAATAAAGATAACTTTAGATGAGTTTTGTCTTTTCCTACAGCTCGAATATCTCTAGCTATAGCATCTTCAAATAAAAATACAGGACTAGAATTTCCCATCCCAAATGGAGAGAGAGTTTCTAACTCTTTTACTGTATTGATACTAATATCTTCAGCTTCAATAATAGCATCTACAGTAATTTCTTTTACGAAATCTTCATCATCTAACATATTTCCTACAATTTCATTTATATTACTTCTAAATGTATTAATATTTTCAGATTCTATTGATAATCCTGCAGCCTGACTATGACCTCCAAAACCTAAAAATAAATCCTCACATTCTTTAAGTGCATTATATATATTTAGTGGTTCAATGCTTCTTGCAGAAGCCTTTCCTATCCCTTCATCATCTATTGATATAAGTACAGAAGGTCTGTGATATTTTTCTGTTATTCTAGAACTTACTATTCCAATAACTCCAGCATGCCAGCCTTTCGATGAAAGTACTATTACATTATCATTTTCCATATTATTATCTACAATCATTTTTTCAGCTTGCTCTAAAATATCTCTTTCTACTGACTGTCTCTTTTTATTTTCCTCATCTAATCTTTTTGCTATATCTGAAGCTAAGTCTGGATCATTTGTAGTAAAAAGTTCTACTCCCATATTTGCAGAATCCATTCTTCCTGCTGCATTAATTCTAGGACCAATTATAAATCCAATATGTCCACTTGTAATATCTTTATCTCTTAGTCCTGTTACTTCAATCAATGATTGAATACCTATATTAGAGCTTTTTTTAATAAGCTCTAGTCCTTTTTTTACTATAAGTCTATTTTCATCCATTAAATCTACAATGTCTGCAACAGTACCTATAGCTACAATAGGAAGTAATGATATATCAAGTTCAACTCTAAATTCAATACTTATTGCATGAACTAACTTAAAAGCAACTCCTACTCCTGCTAATTTTTTAAAAGGATAATTACTATCACGTCTATTTGGATTAATTACTGCTATAGCTTCTGGTAAATTTTCGCTAGGTGTATGATGATCAGTTATAATCATATCAATTCCTATACTCTTTGCAAAATTTGCCTCTTCTATAGAAGTAATGCCACAATCTACAGTTATTATTAAATCACCTTTTTGTTCCTTTATATATTCTATAGCAGATTTATTCAAACCATATCCTTCAGTATGTCTATTAGGAATATAGTATCTTACATCAATTCCTATAGAAAAGAAAAAATTAACAAGCAAAGAAGTGCTTGTTACTCCATCTACATCATAGTCTCCATATATCCATATATTTTCATCTTTTTCAATAGCTCTTAATATCCTTTCAGTAGCTTTTTTCATATCATTCAATAAAAAAGGATCATAAAAATCATTATATTTTGGATTCAAAAATTTAATGATTTCATCTTTATTTTTAATACCTCTATTAAATAATATCTTTGAAGCTAAAAAGGATATGTTCATTTCTTGGGATATTTTTTCTATATCCTCTTCATTTTTACTTAAAACTTTTATAAATTTTTTATCATATTGTATCATTATTTCACCTACTATATTTTAAACACATATAATATTATAGCTAATAGGTAACTTTAATTCAACTTTGTTTATTAATTTTCATCATCATTTAAAACTTTTTCTTGTTTTTTTCTATCAAGCCTTGTACAATCTTTCTTTAATTTTTCTATTTCTAATTTTTGTTGATTAATAGTTTTATTCATCTTTCTATGCTTAACTAATCCAAGAAAAGCTACAATAATTGCTCCTAATGCAGCCGATATAAATATAACCAATGCTTGTGAGACTTCAACCTTTGTAAATAAAAAATTAATTGCTACTGAAGCTGAATTCTGAACTGCAAATGTTGCTATTAATACAGCAAATAGTAATGATAATATAAATCCCAATTGCATAAAACCACTCCTTTATTTTTTATTATCCCAAGAATGAAATATAATAGAAACAATAAGTATAATACCCATTATTCCTGCAAGTAAAAATCCTACAAGTCCTATAGCACTCATTTCTAATATCTGTGGACCTGTTTTAGCTTGAGCTATAGTAGATGAACCTATTATTATAGCAGATATTATAATACTTAATGAAAGTTTATTAGTAACAGCATTTAATTCTCTTCTAAATTTTGATAATCCTTCATGATTCATATTTAATTTAATTTTATCATTGCTTATTTTATAAAAAATTGTATTTAACATTTTAGGTATCTCCCTAAAATCTTCTAACATATTATAAGCTGAACTATATGTTTTATTAAATAGTCTTTTTGTATTGAATTTATCCTTTTTTATACTTTCTAGTAAATCTTTTGATACATCTGTTAAATTGAATTTAGGATTTAAATTTTTAGCTGTACCTTCTATTGATATAATCGTTTTAATTAAAAGAGTCAATTGACTTGGTACGCGCACTTTATGTTTATATGTTATTCTTAAAATATCAGTTAGTGCATCACTAAAGTCAATCTTATCAAAAGATAAATTATAATAATAATTTAACACATAATTTATATCCCTTTTAAATAACATTTTATTTGTAGTTTCAGGTATAGAGTCCATTTTATATAAAGTTTCTACTATTTTTTCAGAGTTTTTATCTACGGAAGATTTTAAAAGTAACATAAGTAATTTAGTACTTTCATCATCTAAATACCCTACCATTCCAAAGTCTACAAAACCTATTTTTTCTCCATTAATAACAAATAAATTTCCAGGATGAGGATCTGCATGAAAAAAACCATGTAAAAAAACTTGTTCCATATAAGTTTTTGCTAAATTATATGCTATTTTTTCATTATCATAATTATTTTCAAATAATGATTGAGTATCATTTATTTTTATTCCTTTTAATTTAGATATTACAAGTACTTTTTTAGTTATAAAGTCCCAATATACTTTAGGTACTACAGCATATCTATTATCTCTTAATGCCTGACGAAAATTTTCATAATTTTGTGCTTCCATTGTATAGTCTAATTCTCGTCTCAATGTAGTTGCAAACTCATCTACAATTTCGCTAAAACTAACTACACTTTTTCTTACTATATAATCATCTACAATCCCACCAATGGTTTTTAAAATTTCTAAATCTTTTTCAATCAAATTCTTTATATTTGGTCTTCTAATTTTAACTACAATATCTTCTCCTGAAAAAAGTTTAGCATTATATACTTGACCAATTGAAGCTGCAGCAAGGGGTTTTTCATCAAATTCCATAAAAGCGTCAGATATATCTATTCCTATTTCCTCTTTAAATAACCTTTTAGCATCAACTAATGGATATTCACTTACTTGATCTTGTAATTTAGATAGTTCTTCTATGATATCTGTTGGCAATAAATCATATCTAGTACTCATAACCTGCCCAAGCTTTATATAAGTAGGTCCTAATTCTTCTATAGCCATTCTAAGTCTTTTCCCTCTTGAATATTTACTACTCAATTTACTAGATTTCCTAAAAAAAATCTTTCTAAAGAATATTCTATTTGGTAACTTTCCTGCTATCATACTAAAACCATACTTAGTTAATATATTATAAATTTCTTTATATCTATGTATTTTACTAACTCTATTTTTTATCATATATCTCTTCCTCTTTAATATTTGATTATTATTACTTTACCCAAAATTTAACTATATTAATAATAAACAATTAAAACAAGTAAAAATAAAGTCTCAGATCTTCTGAGACTTTATTAGTAAATCTATTTTGAATTAGTTTTAAACAGATACCATATGGGACTTGCTATAAATATAGAAGAATAAGTTCCAATTAATACACCAAGTATTAATGGAAGTGCAAATTCTTTTATTGCATCTACCCCAAATATATACAGACAAGCAATTGCTAAAAATGTAGTAAATGAAGTATTAATGGATCTAACTACAGTCTGTGAGATACTAGTATCTACTAATTTAGCATAATCTGTTTTCTTAAATAACTTTAAATTTTCTCTTATTCTATCAAACACAACAATAGTATCATTTATAGAATAACCTACAATAGTAAGTAGTGCTGCTACAAATGAAACATTAACAGGTAATTTAAATATTGCAAATATAGCAAGAGTTATAAGTATATCATGAATCAATGCTATAATTGCAGATAATCCAAATTTAAATTCAAATCTAAATGTTATATATATAAGCATTCCTACCATTGCTATTGCTATAGCAATCAGTGCATCATTTCTAATTTCTTCACCTATTGCAGGTCCAATTTTTTCAGATTGGAGAGGTTTATCTGATTCTAAGTTGTATTTTTCTTTGAATTTATTAAATATTTCATTTCTCTTTTCATTTGAATAATCTTCTGTTGTTTTTATTATTATTTCATGATTTTCATCACCAGCATGAACTATATCAGCATTTTCATCGTATTCATCTGTGATTTTTCTTATTTCACTTACTGGAATTTCTTTACCTAAATCTATTTGAATAAGAGTTCCTCCAGTAAAATCAATTCCAAAATTAAGTCCATTTATAAATAGCATTGCTATTCCAATTACTATTACAATAGATGAAATTATAAAGAATATATTTCTTTTCTGTATGATTTGTAAATTCAACTTTCTCCCCCCTATGCTCCAAACATCTTTGTATTTTTAGTTATTTTCATTTCAATAAATAGTTTTAATAATAATCTGGTAATTACTAATGCAGTAATCATAGATGTAATTATACCTATTATAAGAGTAACTGCAAATCCTTTTATAGGTCCTGTACCAAAATTAAATAAAACTATACCAGCAATAAGGGTAGTTATATTAGCATCTATAACAGTAGATAGTGCACTTTTAAATCCTGAATCTACAGATGACCTTATAGATTTCCCAAGTCTAATTTCCTCTTTTATTCTTTCAAATATAACAACATTAGCATCAACTGCCATACCTATTGATAATATAAGTCCTGCAATACCTGGAAGTGTTAAAGTTGCATTTAAGCTTACTAAAGTAAACAATACTATGAGTATATATATAGTAAGAGTAATATTTGCTACAAGTCCTGGTATCCTATAGAATATTAACATGAATAAAAATATTAAAATTATTCCTATAGTTGCTGCATATACCGATTTATCCAATGATTCAAGCCCAAGTGTAGGCCCTATTTCAGATGCTTGTACTTCTTCCATCTCTACAGGAAGTGCACCTGCTTTTATGAGCGTTGCAAGCTCTCCTGCTTCTTCTATTGTAAAATCACCTTCAATTGTAGCCGAACCATCTGTTATAACATCATTTACAACTGGTGCTGATATAGTCTCTCCATCAAGTACTATATTTATAATTCTTTCAGGCCCTTCTGGTTTTCCCATAGCTTCTTCTGTTGCCTCTTTAAATAAATTAGCACCTTCCGAATCAAACTCTAGTGATACTACAGGTACACTTTTACCAGTAATACGCTCTTCTATATATATAGGCTCAGAATCTTTTACATTCTTACCTGTAACTACTACTTCATCCTCTGAATTTATAAATTGAAGCTCTGCAGTTTTTCCTATCATGTCAAATGCTTCCTGTGTATCTTTGAGTCCTGGTAATTCAATTCTTATCCTATCTTCGCCTTCTATAGTTATACTAGGTTCAGTAACTCCAAGTCCATTTACACGTTGATCTATTATAGCTTTAGCTTCTTGCATTTTTTGTTTTAATTCATCACCTGTTGCATCAGTCTTTGCTTCTAGTACTACAAATACTCCTCCTTCTAAATCAAGACCTAAATTAATAGATTCATTAACTGGAGAAATCTCATATTTTCCTATACTAATACCTTCAATAGCAACATAAACTCCTGCTCCAGCCAAAGCAAGGATTAAAAGGAAAATAATAACACTTTTACCCTTCATAATCTTTCCTCCTTAAAAGTTATATAATAATTATAATTATTATATATTATTTATGCTTTTTTGATAAACTTACGTAGTTATCTGCTGATTTTTGTAAATCATTTATTTCTTCATCAGTTAATTTTCTTATTGCTCGTGCAGGAGAACCTAGTACAAGATGTCCTGAAGGTATTGTTTTACCTGGAGTAACTACACTACCAGCTCCTATTAAAACATTTTCTTCTATTATTGCTCCATTTAATATTATTGCTCCCATGCCTACAAGAACATTATCACTTATTGTACATGCATGTACAATAGCTTTATGACCAATTGTAACATTATTTCCAATAATAGTTGGTATAGATTTTTCTACATGAATTATTGTACCATCTTGAATATTAGTTTTTTCTCCAATAACTATTTTATTCAGATCACCTCTTAAAACAGTATTATACCACACATTTGAATCTTTACCTATAATTACATTTCCTATTATGTCTGAACTTTTAGCAACAAAGCATGTTTTATCTATTTCTGGTGTAAATTCTTCAAAATTTTTTATCAATTTTCAAACCTCCTGTTATTTTTATAAATTTGCTAATATTGAAATAGAGCTTTCTATTCTTTTTTTCTCCATTTCACATCCTATAGTATAAGGCTTGTTTATATTTTTATTGAAATTATATGCATTTGCATGACATCCACCACTACAATAAAATTTAGCCCAACACTCAGAACAATCCTCTTTATTATATACATTTGCATTATTAAATCTATCTACAATTTCTGTATTTTTGATTCCACTATCAAGAGTACCCAATTTAAACTTCTCATCACCTACAAATTGATGACAAGGATATAAATCTCCTTCAGGAGTTACTGCTAAATATTCTACTCCAGCTCCACATCCTGAAGCTCTTTTTATAGCACAAGGTCCTTGATTTAAATCAATCATAAAATGAAAAAAGTTAAAATCTTTATCTTTTTTCTTTATTTTTATATATTCTTTTGATAATTTATCATATTCATCTAAAATTTCTCCAAGATGTTTTTCTAATATTGCATATTCCATATGAGGTTCAGTAACAACTGGTTCAACTGATACAGATTTAAAGCCTAAATTATATAATTCTAATACATCTTTTGAAAAATCTAAATTTTTGGAAGTAAAAGTCCCTCTTAAATAATAATCTTTACCTTCTCTAGATTTAGCCATTTCTAAAAATTTAGGTACAATTATATCAAAACTACCTTCACCATTTATTGTCTTTCTCATTTCATCATTTACTTTTTTTCTTCCATCTAAACTTAAAACTACATTTGACATATGTTCATTAATAAAATCCATTTTTTCTTTATCAAGTAATAACCCATTAGTAGTTATTGTAAACCTGAAATTTTTATTATGTTTTTTTTCTATTTTTCTTCCATAATGTACAAGTTCCTTAACCACATCAAAATTCATTAGAGGCTCACCGCCAAAAAAATCTACCTCAAGATTTCTTCTATTAGCAGAATTCTCAACTAAAAATTCTAATGCTTTTTTTCCTGTCTCCAAACTCATAAATGATTTTTCACCATTAAAATCTCCTTGAGATGCAAAACAATATTCACATTTCAAATTACAATCATGAGCTATATGAAGGCAAAGTGCTTTTACAATCTTATTATTATTGGCTTTAACATCCTTAAAGTATATATCTTCAGAATAAATTATGCCACTTTCTTCTAATTCTTTTATCTCTTCATAACCTTCTTGGATAGTTTTAGAATCATATTTCCATTCCAATTCTTTTTTTATATCTGTTAAATCCTTTTCTTTATATAAATCAATTAAATCCCATATAAGTTCATCTACAAGATGTACTGAACCACTATTAATATCAAGTACGATAAATTTATCATTTTGTTTAAATTTATGTATCCTTTTCATTATTTCCTCCTAAGTTATTCTTCACAACGATAAAAAAGTAGTGCTCTACACTACTTTTTACCTGCTGGTGTTTTCACAAGTTTGATTACCTACTGTGCAAGATGTTTTGCAAGCAGATTGACAAGATGTTTGACATTCTCCACATCCACCATATTCTATTGTGCTCTTTAAATTTTTACTACTTAAAGTTTTAATATGTTTCACTAATATTTACCCCCTAATACATAATTTACGTTTAAATTATATCACAAATTAGACTGGGTATAAAGCTTTATTTTAAGTTTACTCCTATCATCCCGGCTATTATTCCAACTAAAACTCCAATACCTAATTTTGTTAGACTATAGATATCTATCCCTGTATTCTTAAATACTATAAAACCAAATAGTATAAGTAATAACATATAACTTAATCCTAATACTCCACCATTTATAAATCCTCTTTTTGATGAATTTATAGCTATTTTTATAGCTCCTAAGCTTATGGATATAATTAATATTACTGTATTAACTAGTGGAATCCATTTTTCACCTAAACTTGTATAAGTTAAAATCAAAGTAAATATTACAAATAAAATTAAAGTAACAATGAAACTTAACAACAAAGACTTGCCTAATAAAAGTACATAATTCATATTTTTTTTACCTGTATTCAACACCTACACCTCCACTCTTACCTAATAGATATGCAGGTATATTTTTATTTATTACAATAATTAAAGACTAGCTTAAGCTAGTCTTTAATTATCTTCACTTACATTCACTTTGTTACCTATTGCCCATTTCTTAACATCAAATTTTGTTTTGTCAGCACCAACTTCAATTGTAATATCATCTTCTTTTATTTTTGTAACCTTACCAACTATACCACCTATAGTTATAATCTGATCACCTACTGAAAGATTACTCCTCATTTCGCGTATCTTCTTATCCTTTTTTTGCTGTGGTCTAATAAGAAGAAAGTAAAATATAACAAGTAATGCTATTGGAAATGCAAATGCTCTTAAAATATCCATTATTATATACACCCCTTTCAATTCATAATATATTCATTATATATTTTTTATATGATTTTTTCAATACACTTGAACCTTTTTTAGATATTTTATTTTAAATACCCGTATTTTTTATAGAATTCTTCTCTATACTCTAATAATCTATCTTGTTTTATAGCTTCTCTTATATTTTCCATAAGTTTTATTAAAAAATATAAATTATGAGTAGTTGTAAGTCTAGCCCCTAGTATTTCATCTGCTTTAAATAAATGTCTTATATAGGCTCTTGTATAATTTTTACATGCATAACAATCACATTCACTATCTAATGGCGAAAAATCTTCTTTATATTTTGCATTTTTCACAACTAATCTACCACTACTTGTAAACACAGTACCATTTCTTGCAATTCTTGTAGGAAGTACACAATCAGCCATATCAATACCACGAATCACTGCTTCAAATAAATAATCAGGACTACCTACGCCCATAAGATACCTAGGTTTATCTTTTGGAAGAAGTGGAACAGTATAATCTAATACTTCATACATTAACTCAGCAGGTTCACCTACACTAAGCCCACCTACTGCATATCCTGGAAAATCTAAATCTATTATCTCTTTTGCACTTTGTTCCCTTAGATCTCTATACATCCCCCCTTGTACTATTCCAAATATCCCTTGAGTATCAGGCTTTTTATGATAATCCTTACATCTTTTAGCCCATCTTGTAGTTCTTTCTAATGATTTTTTCACATAATCTCTATCTGCAGGATATGGTGGACATTCATCAAATGCCATTGCAATATCTGACCCCAAAGAATTCTGAATTTCAATAGATTTTTCTGGACTTATGAAATGTTTAGAGCCATCTATATGGGATCTGAAATGAACTCCTTTTTCTTCTATCTCTCTTAAATCACCTAAACTAAAAACTTGAAATCCTCCACTATCAGTAAGTATTGGTCTATCCCAATTCATAAATTTATGAAGTCCTCCTGCTTTTTCTATAAGCTTATGCCCTGGTCTTAAATATAAATGATAAGTATTACTTAATATAATTTGAGCATTCATATCCTTTAATTCTTCAGGAGTCATAGCTTTAACTGTAGCTTTAGTTCCTACAGGCATAAATATAGGTGTTTCTATTTCACCATGGGGTGTAGTAATTTTTCCAAGTCTTGCATTTGTATTTTTTTCTTTTTTTATAAATTCATACTTTATTGTCAATATATTCACTCCTAAACTAAATTATAATCATAGCATCTCCAAAACTAAAAAATCTATATTTTTCTTTTATAGCTTCTTCATATGCATTTAGTATATTTTCTTTACCTGCTAAAGCACTTACTAACATTACTAGTGTTGATTCTGGTAAATGAAAATTAGTAATTAGTCCATCAATAGATTTAAACTTATATCCTGGATATATGAAGATATCAGTCCAACCTTTTGACTCTTTTACTTTTCCACTATCGTCACTTACTGATTCAAGTGTTCTAGTAGATGTTGTACCTACAGATATAACTTTTTTTCCACTTTCTTTAACACTATTAATTAATTCTGAAGTCTCTTTAGATACCTCATAAAATTCAGAATGCATATTATGACCTTCTACATCATCTACTTTTACAGGTCTAAAAGTACCAAGTCCTACATGAAGTGTTATATAAGCAATTTTAACACCTTTATTTTTAATTTTTGCTAATAAGTCTTCTGTAAAATGTAAGCCTGCTGTAGGTGCTGCAGCAGAACCTTCTACTTTTGAATATACAGTTTGATATCTCTCTCTATCATTTAATTTTTCAGTTATATATGGAGGTAGTGGCATCTCTCCCAATTTATCTAATATTTCATTAAATATACCTTTATAGATAAACCTTACTATTCTAGTTCCACCTTCTTTTATATCTATTATTTCAGCCTTTAAAATCCCTTCACCAAATTCAATAATATCTCCAACCTTTGCTTTTTTGCCAGGCTTAACTAAGGTTTCCCAATTATCTCCTTCGATATTGTTTAATAATAAAAACTCAACCTTACCACCTGTATTTTCTCTTTTACCAAGAAGTCTCGCAGGTATTACTCTAGTATTGTTCAATACTAATAAATCACCTTCATTTAAATAATCTATTACATCATAAAAATTTTTATGTTGTATGTCACCATTATTTTTATCTAAAACTAATAGCCTAGATTTCTCTCTATCTTTAAGTGGTGTTTGTGCTATCAATTCTTCAGGTAAATCAAAATAAAAATCACTAGTTTTCATCAAATCATTCCTTTACTTTAGAAAAACTTTCTAATAATATTTATAATTACAGTCAAAATAATACTTATTACTATAGATGTTACTATAGGAAAAGCAAATGTGAAATTTTCTTTTTTTATAACAATATCTCCCGGTAAATTACCTAATCCTAATTTTCCACCTATCAATATAATAATTCCAATTAATACAATGATTAATCCTATTATAATAATATTTTTTCCTATATCCATTTTACTAATCACCTTTAATATTAAAATGTTCCAAACATCTTTTAGTAATTACTCTCCCTCTTGGAGTTCTATTTATAAATCCAATTTGTAATAAATAAGGTTCATACACATCTTCAATAGTATTTCTCTCTTCACCAATAGTAGCAGCCAAAGTATCTAACCCTACCGGACCATGAGAAAATTTATGAATTATAGAAAGTAATAAGCGCTTATCTATATTATCTAGACCTAATTCATCTATTTCTAATAAATCTAGAGCTTTATCAGCAACTTCTTTTGTTATAACACCATTTTCTACTACTTCAGCATAATCTCTAACTCTTTTTAATATCCTATTTGCTATTCTCGGTGTTCCTCTAGATCTTTTAGCTATCTCTAATGCTCCTACAGAATCTATCTCTATACCAAGTATATTAGCAGATCTTATTATGATACTTTTTAAATCTTCTATACTATAATAATCTAATTTACACATAACACCAAATCTATCTCTTAAGGGAGAAGTTAAAAGTCCTGCACGAGTAGTTGCTCCTATAAGTGTAAACTTAGATAAATCAAGTCTTATAGATCTTGCACTTGGACCTTTCCCAATTATTATATCTAGTGCAAAATCTTCCATAGCAGGATAAAGTATTTCTTCCACACTCCTATTTAATCTATGAATTTCATCAATAAAGAGTACATCTCCTTCACCTAAATTAGTAAGTATAGCAGCTAAATCTCCAGCTTTTTCTATGGCAGGACCAGATGTTATTCTTATATTTACACTCATTTCATTTGAAATAATACTAGCAAGTGTAGTTTTACCAAGGCCTGGTGGACCATATAAAAGCACATGGTCAAGTGATTCATTTCTTATTTTTGCTGCTTCAATAAATATTTTTAATTTTTCTTTTACCTTGTCTTGACCAATATAATTTTCTAGTAATTTAGGTCTTAATGTAGATTCTATATCAAAGTCTTCAGTTTTAACACTACTTGTGACAATTCTATTTTCCTTTTCATCCATAATTATCCCCTCTTATCTTTTTGATAATTCACCTAAAGATAACTTTATTATATCTTCAGTACTTAAATTTTTAGTATCTATACGTGATATTACATTAGATGCTTCATATTTAGTATACCCAAGAGCAACTAAAGCATCTATGGATTCATCATAATTAGAGTTAACATTTAAATTAGATGTTTCGATATTTTCTATGTCATAATCTTTTATTTTATCTTTAAGCTCTAATATCATTCTATTAGCTGTTTTTTTACCTACTCCTGGTGCTTCTGATAATTTGTTTGCATCTTCATTTATGATTGCATATTTTATTTGATCTACAGATAATGCAGATAAAATTCCAAGACCTACTTTTGGTCCTATTTTTGAAACAGATATTAATTTTAAAAATAATTCAAGTTCTGTTTTCATACCAAATCCATATAAGCTCATATCATCTTCTCTCACATTTAAATAAGTATAAATCTTAACTTCTTCTCCTATTTTAAGATCTTTTATTGTATTTACAGAAGTATGTATCTTATATCCAATTCCACTATTATCTATAACTATAAAATCTTCAGATATTTCTTCAACTATACCTTTTATATATCTATACATTTTATCCACTCCATTATTTCATTTCAAATAACTTATCAAATTGACCAGAATGAGCATGACTAATAGCGACAGCCAAAGCGTCTGCCGCATCATCTGGCTTTGGAATTTCTTTTAAATTTAAAAGTAGTTTTACCATTTCTTGTACTTGCTTTTTCTTAGCTCTACCATAACCTACAACACCTTGTTTTACTTGCAATGGAGTATATTCAAATAAATCTATATTTTGATTCATAACAGCAAGTATTTCTACTCCTCTTGCTTGTCCAACTTGTATTGCTGTTTTTACATTCTTATTAAAAAATAATTCTTCAATTGCTACAGCATCAGGCTTATATTCTATTAATATATTTGTAAGTTCATCATATACTTTTTTTAATCTTTGCTGTGGGCTCATACTAGCAGGAGTTGTTATTACACCGTAATCAACAACCTTAAAATTATTTCCTTTATAGTCAATAACACCATATCCTACTATGGCTATCCCAGGATCTATACCAAATATTCTCATTTGTTCAACTCCTAATAAATATTTATAATATATAATTCTATCATATTTAAACCAATAATAGAAAACTTCATAAGTTTTAACTTATGAAGTTTTCTATTATTTCACCTATATCGTCTATACTATCAACGATAATACCTTTTTTTAATTTATCTTTATCAAAATCACTTAAAAATTCTATAGATTGATCTAACTTTTTAAATACTACTTTTTCTCCCTTGTCATTTATTTTATATATGGAAACATACCCTTCATATTCACCTACAACATAATGATTTGGACATAAAAACTTCTTATCTATTCTCACTATGACCCTCTCAGAATCAAATCTTATTATTTTAGTAGAAAACTCTGTTTTAAAATTGTTTTTAAATTCATCTCTATCCATATCTATATATTTCTTCTTATCTAACTCAAAACTTCTTACCACATGCTCACATTCAGTATAATAATTTTCATATTCTATAATTGTATCTTTATTTATTTTCTCTTGGTTTTCAACATTGATTTCTTGTGTTAACTCTTTATTTATATTTTGATTTTTAGCTATATTTTCATCTTTATTTTTATTTTCTAATCTATTATCTAGAAAAGTGAATATTAATAAAACTACAGCTAAAGTAAGTCCTAAAAACAAATAAAACATTTTATAAGAGTTTTTCATAATATCTTCATCCTTTCTTGGAAGATATTATTTCCAAAAAAACATTTTATATACAAATTTCAACCCCTATTGAACTTATAAAGGCTATAGTTCTTAATAGGGGTATCTCTTTAATACTCTATCGTTAAGTGCATACCAACATGATCCTTTAAATATATTCATGAGATTTTTTATTAATTCTCTAACTAAAACATCATATATTTTTTCTAATTCATTTTGAGTAAGACAAATACTCTCTTCTTTTATATTAAGCTCATCTGGATTAAAGACAAGTTTTAATTGTTTATCTACATAATTATCAATATATTTCAATTTTGAATGGATTACTTTTTCTGCAAATATTTTTATAAGATGCTTATATTCATTTCTTACACTCTCGTTTATATCTATTTCTTCTTTTATTTCATTTCTAACTTTATTTATTTCATTGTTTGCATAATTAAAGTGAAATAAATATCTTTTGTCATAAAGTATATCTAAATCGAAATACTTCAATGCAAGTTCTTCCAATACATTAATCCATTTATTATTATAAAATCCATATTTATACCCTTCAATATAAAAGCAAAGTTCAATTCTATCAATATCTTCTCTAATAACGTTAGTAATTGATCTTGCAATAGCACGTGGATTGTCTCTATCTCTTAATAATTTTTTTATTTTATTTTCAATATTTTTAGTACAGATATATTGGGGATAAATATTACTAATATTTTTTTCTAAATCATATAATGACAATAAAATATGTATTGAATTTATATCATTATTAAATAAAAATTTATTTTTCAGTCCTTCATATAGTTCCCAAGGTTCCACTGCAGAAGTTTGCAAATCCATCCCTCCTTCTTTAGAAATTATTGCCAGTATAAAATAATCTAAACCTGTTTATTGATTTATTTTTTAATTTTTTCATAATATGATAATATATAATTAAATTTATTCAAATTTAAGGAGTGTTTGTCATTAAATTTTTAGATTCTAAATTTAAAGATAATATTAAAAGATATATATTGCAATGTGTATTAGCAACCATATCAATAATGTTCATATTGTTATTTTTAAACTACTTTGTATACACTACAATAATAGCAAGTTTAGGTGCTACCACTTTTATTGTCTTTACTATGCCAAAAACTCATTCTGCAAAAGGAAAAAATATTCTTGGTGGATATACTCTTGGTATAATTTTTGGTATAATATTTCATTTATTATCAATATTTTTAATAGAAATAATAGAAACAATAAATTTAAATACCCTTTATATGATTACAGGAGCATTATCAGTAGGTGCTACAATGTTTGTAATGACCATAACTAATACAGAGCATCCTCCAGCAGTGGGTATGGCTCTATCATTAATTCTAACTCCATGGGATTTTAAAACTTTATTTTTCGTATATCTATGTATAATACTTATGATAATAGTTAAAAAGTCACTGGAAAATTATTTAATAGATCTTCAATAATTTTTTTTCGACAAAAAAAGACTCGAATATTTATTATACTATTATATCGTATTTTTTTCAACATCTAAGAGCAAAATAATATCTATAAATAAAGCACTTCCTAGGAAGTGCTTTATTTATAGATATTATTTTCTTTTCAACTCTACTCTTTTTTTCCAAGCATGTAACCCCAAAGAAACACCTATTACTCCATAAGCTACAAATGCTCTAAAAAATTCTCCTATTTGTGCATCACCAAATAAATTTTTTCCTGCTAAAGGAGATACTATAAATAATGTATGGAATAATGTTGTACCGAGTATTGCCTGACCTATAGTTGCTTTAGAAACTGAAGCCCCACCTATAAGTAATGCTGCTATTGAAAACATTCCAATTTGTTCATGACTTCCATACGTATTTAAGGTTCCTAGATTTTGCAAAAATATAATTTGTCCCCAAGCTGCTAAAACTATAGATATTACAATAGCTAGAACTCTTATTTTATCTACATTTATACCAGAAACTTTAGCAATTTGTTTGTCTTGACCTACCGTTCTAAATTCTTGACCTATTTTAGTCTTGACAATTAATACATTAAAAAGACACAAAGCAAATATTACAAATATGGTTATAACAGGTACCTTAGTCATATTTAATAGTGAATTACTAGTCTTTATATATAAAGATAATATTATAAGTAAGACCATCATTATCATAGTAAATATATATTTAAATTTATTATAATTTACTTTGTATTTACTTCTTTTATTTCTTATATAAATAAAAGAATAAATTATAATTGTTATTATAGAACAAGTTAATAATACATCAAATAAAGGTAGTTTTAAAATATTATCTAAAGCGTATTTTATACCTGTAGGTTTAACGCCCTTTGACAAATCAATAGTATTTCTTATACCTACTCCTCCACTTAACATTAAAACTGGATTTTTCATAGGTATTAATGTACCTACTAAAAATAAAAATATTAATTGATAAACACCATTGGCAAAAAATCCTGTAATCATACTGGCAATCATTTCTTGCCCTTTAGTTTTATTTAATAATTTTCCAGTTAAAAATCCAAATAATAAAGCAATAGGAAATGATATAACTATTGCTAATATAAATCCTTTAAACCCAGTAATACCTAAATGTGTCACAGATATTATAGCTATTTGTCCTGCCATTGCTCCTACTACAATACTAAAGTTTAATCCCATGCCTGCAAGTACTGGAATTATTAATGAAAGTACTAAAAATGAGTTTCTTGTAATTCTTGTTATCAACTCATTTACTATAAATGGTATTGGTAAATTAGATAGTTGAACTCCTATAAGACATAAAATAACAAATATAATTGTAACTATATTATTAAATATCATCTTTTTTCCTGAATCCCCTACAATATTTTTACTTATCATATTAACTATCACCTCCTACTTTAGTTAAAGCATACAAGATGATACCGTTTTGAATAATCATCCTAGCTACCTCAGATAAATTTCCTTCACTTACTATTTTATTAGCAACAGGTAATGATACTGTAAGTAATCCTTGAAATAATAACACTCCTAGAATAACATGACTTATTTTTGCCTTTCCAGCTGAAGCTCCCCCTATTAAAATTGCAGCTACAGCAGGAAATGCCATCATTAATGGAGCTTGATATAGTTGGAAAAATCCATAACTTTGAGCATAAACTAATATACCTATAGCTCCAAGTATAGTAGATAATATTGTACCAGTTATTCTTGCATTATTCACATTAATTCCAGACGCTACTGCAAATTTAGGATTTTCTCCAGCTGCTTTCATAGCTATACCTGCTTTACTTCGTAAAAACAACCAAACTAAAAAACATAATGCTAAAAAGAATGCTAAAAGCCCAGTCGGTATAGTTATATTTCCAATAGAAACAGACATAAATTCATTTAAAATTTGTGCATATCTTCCATCTAAAGAAATAGTAACCCTAAGCCCTTTTCCTATAGGCCAAATCATTTCTGGACTTTTAAACGGCATTAATATCCATAAAATACTCATTAAAAATACTACTGAAAATCCAGTATATGTTGCAACCATCATTTCTGATCCTTTTACTGCATTTAATATTTTGGCATAAAAATAACCAACAATTATTGCAATAGGAATAGAAATAGCTATAGCTGCTAAAAATCCCTCTACTCCAGTTAAATTAAGTTCAATACTTATTAATCCCCCCAACAAACCACATATTACACCTAATGGCAATCCAAAATTAGGTCCTATACCAGACAATATTGATGGAACCATAGCAAGTACTAATACTCCATTCATTCCAATTCTTACTAATGTATCTTCTAATAATAAATTAACTGGTAATTTTAAAAAATGTGCTGAAATTATAAGTAAAATAAAAAAAGTAATTATAATCATCCTTGGAAGCCCTAAAGCATTTTTAGTCTTATTAAATACACTTACCATTTAAAAAGCCTCCCTTCTACTCTTTTTGTATTCTCCTGCCATCATCAATCCAAATTTTGAATCTTCATCATCAGGACTTAATATACCTTCTACCTGTCCTTCAGTGATTATTGCAATTCTATTACATATAGATCTAAGTTCAGCTAATTCACTAGATGTCATAACTATTGTCATACCTAGCTCTTCATTTAATTTATATAATAAATCTAAAACTAATTTTTTAGCACCAATATCTATACCTCTTGTAGGTTCTGATATTAATAAAATGTCAGGTTGTAATGTTAATGCACGAGCTATACATACCTTTTGTTGATTACCACCACTAAGGCGTCTAGTAATTTGTTCTGGTCCTCTGCACCTTATATCTAAATCAGTAATCATTGTAAGACAATGCTCTCTAATATCAGATTTAGAAATTTGACTAAAAAGGCCAAATTTAGAAATATATTTTTTCTGCATTTGAATAGCAGTAAGTGCAATATTCATTTCAATAGAAGTATCTAATAATAATCCAATTCCTCTTCTATCTTCTGAAACAAAACCTAAACCATTTTTTAAAGATTCTACTGTATTATTTAATTTCAATTTTTTGTTGTTAATTATTATTTCTCCTTTAGTTTCATAAAGTCCCATTATCCCATTTGATATTCCTACTTTACCTTGACCAGCAAGTCCACCAATACCCAATATTTCTCCTCGTTTAACATCAATATTTATACCTTTTGTACTTTCTCCTGGCATATTTACATATAAATTTCTTAATGACAATATTACATCTTTCTCTCTATTTTCTGAACTGGTTTCACTTTCTTTTTTAGATAGTCTTTTAATTTTTCTACCTACCATTAGTTCAGCTAATTCTAAAATATGAGTATGTTTCTTTTCTTTACAAACTACTAATTCTCCATCTCTAAGAACTGTTACCTTATCTGAAACCTTCATAACTTCATCTAATCTATGTGTAATAAAAATAATGGCTATGCCTAAATTTGCTAATTTTTTCATTGCTTTTAATAAATTTTCTGATTCACTTTCTGTAAGAACTGCTGTTGGTTCATCAAAAACTAATATTTTAATATTGTCTTTATCTATTTCTCTAGCAATTTCAATAAATTGTTTGTGGCCTACAGGTAACCCTTCTACTAATGTCCATTCATCTAAGCCTATCTCCAATTTATCTAAAGCCATCCTTGTATCTTTATTCATAGATTTATTATCTAATGTTTCTAATTTTTCTCCAAATATTTTACTTATAATATTCTTTTTTGTCTTTTCTCTATTTAATTTAATATTTTCAGTGATGGTAAAACCAGGAATCAACATAAACTCTTGATGAACCATTCCAATTCCATTTTTCATAGCTTCATTTGGAGAATCTATATTTACTATTTCTCCATCAATCATTATATCTCCAGAAAATCCTCCTGTGGATTGAATAACTGGCATACCAAATAATATATTCATTAATGTGGACTTTCCCGCACCATTTTCACCTAATATAGCATGTATCTCTCCTGATTTAATTGATAAATTTATATTTTTTAACACTTTATTTTTAAAATATTCTTTTTCTATATTTTTCATTTCCAATATATAATCACTCAAATTAATACCCCCTTATTTTATCAAAGAGTAATTAAATAAGGCTACCAAAGTACAGGCAACCTTATTTTTATTAACTATTAAAAGTCTATAAAATCAGACAATATCATCAAATAGTTATCGTAAGTTTTCCCTGTATTTTCATCAGTATAAGGTACAATAGTCATACTTGGCTCTACTCCAGCTCTATCTTCTACATACTCATAAAATACTTCTGTTACTTTATCTGTATCTAATCTATTTTCAATATCACCTTCTAGATATGCTTTTGCATATTCTGCTCCTGCCTCAACAAACATCATGTTCATAGGTACAGGCCATGTAGAAAATCTTCCCTTTCCGCCACCTTCTTCAATTTTTTTAGATATTTCAGAAGATACATAGTTTATATCACCTTTTTTATCTTCAGGAATTTCTATTCCTAATGCTCCTGGATATCCATGGAATGGAGATGGACAACATTGCTGTGGTAAAATTGCCCCTTCATTTAATGCTGATTTAATAAGAGGTTCTTGCATTGCACAATTAGTTGCAAATAAAGCTGTATCTTCTCCATATTCTTCTATTTTTCTTGGAACATCTTCTAATATAAATTGTTGTGCTCCTGATACACCTGCATCACCTGTAGGGTCTGGTGCAGTAGCATCTACAAATTCCATGTCTAATTTTTCTGCAGTTTGCTTGAATAAATCTCTTCTTTGAGCTAGTAGTGCATATGACATATGTCTTGGGAATGAATAGTGAACAAAAGTCTCAGCACCTTGTTTTTTTGCTTGTTCAACAACAGCTGTACCCATTCCTAATTCATCCATTTGAAATACTACATCAGCTTTAGAAGCTATCATATTTGGATCTTCTCCAGCAGTACCAACTATAAATAATATATCTTCTCTCGTTTCTCTAACCTTATCTATAGCTGCTGATGTTCCTGGAACACCTTGTACTATTACAATAGCTTTTATGTCCTGATCGGAAGCCATACTTACAATATTTGCAATTGTTGTTTCTTGTTCTTTCATAAATTGGTCAGGATATGTTTGTATAACTACTTTATCTTCACCATATTTTTCTAATACACTTTCAGCAGCTCTATATTCTTCCTCATTCTGAGATACAGTACCTGTCATAATACCAATCTTCCATGAAGATTCAGATTTAGATTTTGAATTTTCTGAATCATCTCCGCATGCTGACAAACTTATAGTCATAATTAAAATCAATAAAACACTTATTAATTTTTTCAATGAAATTCCCCCTTTTATTAAAATTCTTTAGCTAAAATAAATTAAAAACCTCCCCCTTTATTCTAAATTTATATTTTTGTTATTTTTAAAAGTATATTCTATGACTAAAGATATATTACAGAAATTTAGATGAAATAAAAAAATACCTTCAATTTTATTGTGTTAACACAATAAAATTGAAGGTATTTCAAATATTTATTCCATTTCTTCTGGAATTTCCCAGTTATGATACACTTCTTGAACATCATCATTATCTTCAATAGCATCTATAAGTTTTTCCATGTTCTTCATATCTTTAGATTCTTCTAATTTAGTTTGAGTTTGAGGAATAAAAGATACCTCTGCTGTAGAAAACTTATATCCTTCACTTTTTAATGATTCTCTAACATCTTTGAAATCTTCTGGAGAAGTTGTAATTTCAAAATATTCATCTTCCGCTACAAAGTCTTCAGCACCAGCCTCAATTGAATTAAGCATTATTTCTTCTTCATCTATATCTTCATTTCTATCTATTATAAGTATTCCTTTTCTATCAAACATAAAAGATACACAACCAGTTGCACCTAGATTACCGTTATATTTAGAAAAATAATGTCTTATATCTGCTGCAGTTCTATTTTTATTGTCTGTTAAACATTGAACCATTACAGCAACACCATTAGGTCCATAACCTTCATAAGTAATTTCTTCATATGATGCACCATCTAAATCTCCTGAACCTTTTTTGATTGCTCTATCTATATTATCATTTGGCATATTTTCAGCCTTTGCCTTTTCTATAGAATTAGAAAGTTCTGCATTATATTCTGGATCGTCTCCACCTTCTTTTACTGCTACAGTGATAGCTCTAGCTAATTTAGTAAATACTTTAGCCTTTTTTGCATCCTGTCTTCCTTTTCTATGCTTTATATTGGCCCATTTTGAATGTCCAGCCATTTAAATCACTCCTTTATCCCTTTATAAAACAATTAATATTCTAACACAATATAATGATTTTATAAAGAAAAAAGATATCATTAGCTAAAAATATCAGTACTTAGATATCTTTCTCCACTATCAGGTGCTATCACTACAACTTTTTTACCTTTGCCTAATTCTTTTGCAATTTTTATAGCACCATTTATAGCAGCACCAGAAGAAATACCTACTAATAATCCTTCTTTTCTAGCTACCTCTTTAGTTGTCTTAACTGCTTGTTCTCCAGCTATTTTTAATATTTTATCTATTATATTCATATTTAATACATCTGGTATAAATCCTGCCCCTATACCTTGTATTCTATGTGGCCCAGGACTTTCTCCACTCATAACTGCAGACTCACTAGGTTCTATGGCAATTATTTTTATATCTTTATTTTTCTCCTTTAATACTTCAGAAACACCAGTAATAGTTCCACCAGTTCCTACACCTGCTACAAATGCATCTATATCTCCATTTGTTTGTCTAAGTATTTCTACAGCTGTAGTTTTTCTATGCATTTCAGGATTGTTTTTATTCATAAATTGTTGAGGCATAAAATAACCATTTTTTTCTTTCAATTCTTTAGCTTTCTGTATAGCTCCATTCATACCTTTTTCACCTGGTGTAAGTACAAGTTCAGCACCGTATGCTTTAAGTAAATTTCTTCTTTCTGTGCTCATAGTATCTGGCATAACTAATATAACATTATATCCCTTAGCTGCACCTATCATAGCAAGACCTATACCAGTATTCCCGCTGGTTGGTTCAACAATAGTTGAATTCTTTTTTAGCTCACCTTGTTTTTCTGCCATTTCTATCATATTAAATGAAATTCTATCTTTTACACTACTTCCTGGATTAAAAGATTCTAGCTTAACAAATATTTCTGCGCTATCATCATCTACTATATTATTTAATTTCACCATTGGAGTTTCACCAATCAATTCAAGAATATTATTTACAGTTTTCATTTTCATCCTCCTCATTTAAACACTTTAATTCCTACCAGTTTATATGTATTTATTTTATTGTATAAATTAATCTTTGTCAAGGAATATGTTTTTAAACTTTAGTCAATATTATATCTATATAACATTATAAAGGTGATTTAAATGAAAGATAAGATAATATTAATTTTTATTGGTTTAATTACAGGTTTTATCAATGGAATATTTGGATCAGGTGGAGGACTGATAATAGTACCTTCATTAATTTATATATTAAATATAAAGAGACATAAAGCTCATGCAACTGCCATATCAATTATTTTACCATTATCTTTTATAAGTACATATATTTATATTAGAAATGATTTAATAGATTTTAATATAGTAATCTTAATTTCTATAGGTGCAATTTTAGGTGGATTTATAGGTGCTAAATTATTAAATAAAATTCCAATTAACATTTTAAGAAAATCTTTTAGTCTTCTAATAATTTATATTTCAATTAGGATGATAATATTATGAAATTAATATTTATTGGTCTATTATCGGGAATATTAGGTGGGATGGGAATCGGTGGAGGTACAATACTTATACCATCTTTAATTTTTTTTATAGGACTAAGTCAAACACAAGCTCAAGGTACAAATTTAATTGTATTTATTCCTACTTCTATAATTGCATTAATAATTCATTATAAAAATAAAAATATAGTTACAAATATTATATTATATATCATTATACCAGGAATAATTGGGTCTATTCTCGGAAGTTTTATTGCCATAAAAATTGATCAATTACTTCTTAGAAAAATTTTTGGTGTATTTATGCTATTTATAGGTATATATCAATTCTTTCATAAAAAAGACAATGAGTAAAAACTCATTGTCTTTTTTATGAAAGAGCTACAAGTACACAATCTTCTACTATATTAAGATTACTTTCTTTTGCTTTTTCAATCACATTTTTATCAGATGTTCCAGGTTGGAACCACACATTTTTAATTCCCTTTTTATTTACTTCATCTAATGCATTTAGACTTACTTGAGGAGGAACTACAAAATCTAATACATCTGGTGTTTCTGGTAATTCTTCTATAGATTTATAGCACTTTTCTCCATTTATCTCATCGTATTTTGGATTTATAGGATATACTTTATAATCATGATCCTTTAATTTTTTATAAATTTTATATCCAAATTTACTCTCATTAGGAGTGACACCTAATACTGCCCAAACTTTTTTTTCTAACATCTCTTTTTTATTCATACAATCTACCTCCTGAATAGTTTTTACCCTTTTTATTTCTTTAAAAACATCATCATTTTATTAATTTTTTATTTTTAAATGATAAATACTGTTCACCTAGTTCTGTAATAACTACATCTCCACTAGTTATATCTAATAATAGACTCTTTAAATCTTCTAGTTTTTCTTTTCTAGATAAAAGAATCATATTAACAGAATCATCATAACTTATATCTTCTATAAAATATGAAGAATTATTTATAACATTTTCTATTTTACCATTAAAAGTATAATCAAACCTTACTTTTATTTTCTTATAAATAATTTTTTCTATTATTGATGCACTTTCAAGAGCAATTTTAGCACCATGAGTATATGCACGAACTAATCCTCCAGCACCTAATTTTATACCACCAAAATATCTTGTTACAACTACTACTATATTTCTAAGGTCTTCCTTTTTTATAACTTCTAAAATTGGTATGCCTGCAGTTCCACTTGGCTCACCATCATCACTATATCTTTGTATATTATTATTTTCACCTATAGCATATGCATATACATTATGTGTTGCATCTTTATGTTTAGTTCTTATTTGTTCTATAAAATCTAAAGCTTCTTCCTCAGATTCTATAGGTTTTGCATATCCAATAAATTTTGATTTTTTCTCTATAAAATCGTCTTCTCCAAATTTATGTATTGTTTTAAATATATCTTTCATTTAATCTCCTTTCTTTTTTATAAAATATTATAACATAAAAAAGGGCCTAGGCCCTTTTATACTATAGCTAAATTTTCATTTTTAAGTTTTAAATATTTTTTATGAGAAAGTCTTACTAATGATTTATCTTGGCTATAAGTGATTTTTTCTATTGCTTCTTGTATTTCATAAAAACCACCATTTTTAAACTCTTTACTCTTGATATCATATTCCAATGACTTGGCTTCCATTATAAACCATATAATTTCATTACAAACAGGTTTTTTTCTAGATAAAGAATAAAACTCATAATTTGTTTCACCTGCTGGTGATACTATTTGAATATTTTCTAACCCAGTTTCTTCTTTTACTTTAATTTTAGCAGTTTCAATAGCTAAATTTCCACTTTGAATTTTACCTTTAGGAAGAATCCATTCATCCTTTTCATTTTTTAGAATAAAAACCTTGTCTTCATAAAATACAACACCACCAGCACAATTTCTCAAGAGCATATTTAAAACCTCCTCTTTATTATTAATACCATCATATAATAATTTATCAGAAAATTCAATTGATTTTTTATTTTTCAACTAAATAATTTATAACATCTTTTGATGCACGTCTTACATATTCCTTTTCCCTTTTATCATTTGATATTTTTTCCAACAACTTTATAGTATTCATATCTCCTATATTTCGAGTGGATTTAATTGCATATTGTCTAACTTGAGGATTATCATCAAAGAAAAACTCTTCCAATATATCTTTATGTTCACTTTTAGCCATCTTACCTAGTGCCGATACTGATAACCTTCTATAATTTACATTCTTACTTTTTAATTCCATAAGTAAAAAAGGAACTAATTTCTCATCTTTTAACTCTCCTATTAACCATATTAATATCATTCTATCTTCAATATTTTTAAATTTTATATATCTTTTATAAATCTGTTCAACTAAATCTTTTTTATCTTCATTTGTAAGTGTTTTTAAATACTCAACTCTTTTTGACTTGCTCATAGAAATAATCTTTATTAATTTATCTTGTTTTTTCTTTTTTTGATATTTGATCTTTGCTTCTATAATATGCTTTTCAATTTCTTTATATGGCAAATTTCTAATTTTAGATATTATATCAATACTTTTACCTTCAAGATATAAAAGATAACTTATTTGAAAACTCTCCATCTTATCTATTTCATTCCACTTACCAAGCATAATATCACCTTACTTAACTACATATTCTTTATATTTAAAATAATCTTTCTTATTAAGCACTACTTCTATAAAAGTACCTTCTTCTGTATGTGATACCTTCTTTGGATTATAATTATCTAAAATATAAGAAGTTATATCAGATTTATTATAAGGTAAAAGTATTTTTGTATTATAAAATTTATCTTCTAAGGCTATTTCAATTGAATCAAACAATTTATCAATATTGATATTTTTTTTGGCAGAAATATATAATTTTTCTCCTTTTATATTATATCCTATATCTTCAATGCTTTGTTGATCAATTTTATTAAATACTGTAATAATAGGTTTGTTTTCTGTATCTAAATCTTTCAATATATTTAATGTAGTTTTTATTTGTATATCAAAATCGCTATTTGTAGCATCTACTACATGAACTATTACATCAGCATAATTAACTTCTTCTAAAGTCCCTTTAAAGGCAGCTATTAAATGTGTAGGCAATTTACTAACAAATCCAACTGTATCTATTACAAGCACTTTTTGACCATTAGGCAGATTAGTCTTTCTTAGAGTAGTATCTAATGTTGCAAAAAGCATATCTTCAGTATATACATCTTTTTCATTATTATAATCACTTCCAGCTTTTAAAAGTTCATTAAAAAGAGTAGATTTACCTGCATTTGTATAACCTACAAGAGCTATTATAGGTATTTCAGAATCTATTCTATTTTGTCTTTTTATCTCTCTTACACTTTCAACCTCTTTTAATCTTCTTCTTATTTCATCAATTCTATTTTCTATATGTCTTCTATCAGTTTCTAATTTTTTCTCACCTGGTCCTCTTGTACCTATTCCTCCACCTAATCTAGAAAGTTCTTTTCCAAAGCCTGTAAGTCTAGGTAATCTATACTTTAATTGAGCTAATTCTACTTGTAGCTTACCTTCCTTTGTACTAGCACGCCTTGAAAATATATCTAATATAAGTGCGGTTCTATCAATTACTTTTCTTTCTAATACATTTTCAATATTTCTAATTTGAGCTCCTGTTAATTCATCATTAAATACAATAGTGTCTATATCTAACTCCTCGCAATAATTTAAGATTTCTTGTACCTTACCTTTTCCAATATAAAAAGCACTATCAATTCTATCTTTATTTTGAACAACAGTAGATATAGGATCAGCATTTGCTGCTATAGCTAATTCTCTTAATTCTTCCATAGAACTTTCAATATCAAATTCATTTCTTTTATTTAAATTTACTCCAACTAAAAGTACTCTTTCTTCTATTTGTCTTTCCACTAAAACACCTCATTTTTCTTTTAATTATAGTATAACAAAAAAATTATAATTTTTAATCAACAACATTCAAAAAATCTTTTTCTGGTACAGAAATATAGCTATCAGGTACATCTCCTACTATAACTGTTTCTGCAATAGGTATAGTTGTAAGAACTTCTTCTGTTTTTGTAGCTAAGGGAACTATTATTCTAACATTTGTCTTTATTATTAAAATTACTCTATGGACTGTTTGATTTATCCCAGATTCTTCAAACTCTGTTGTAAAATCTACAGTGACAGAACCTTGTGGGGTCATCTTCATACTAACTTTAGGTCCGTATTGAGATAATAATTGACTATTCATTGCATTACCTAAAGGTATTTTTACTTTTTTTATTCCAATTTGTCTTATCTCATCTTGAACTGCCAATGCTATATTTGAAGAAATTTTTGTCATCATCATAGTATTATTTTGTATAGTTCTTAATTTACCATCATTATCATATCTTAAATGTATTAAATCTTCATATTTTATTTCTTCTCCTATATTTTCCTTTACAGCATCATTTATAGCTTGTGTTGCTACCATTCTTGCTTTAACCTGACTTATAGCAAGTATTGTAGGTCTTATATTTTTATCAACTATTAAAAAACTATAAATAATAATTACTATTAAAAAAACCAAAATGAAATATCTTTTTTTAAAAGGACTTTTCTTCATTATAATCACTCCTATAAATCATTATATGAAGATTACATTCTTAATTTACCAAATAATAATTTTGTTATATAATATGTTTTTATGGCAATATTTATAGTATAATTAATAAAATATATTATTTAATAATTATTTGTTTTTATATTTATATGATATAATTGTTGTAATTTAATAATATTTATTTTTATTAATGTTAGAGGAGGTTCATAAATGTCTAATGAAAAAAATACCAAAAGAGATAAGACAAAAAAAGCTAAAACAAAAAAAGATAATAAAAAAAGAAATATAATACTTAAAACTATATTAGTAGTATTTCTTTTATTTGTCTTTATCTCTGTAGGTACTGTAGGTGGAATTTTGTTTGGTGTAATAAAAGATTCACCAGAAATAAATCCATCACGCGATATAAATGCTTTAAGTGAGAATTCAAAGATATATGATCAAAATGGAACTTTAATTGAAGAAGTTCTAACAGAAGAAAAAAGAACAATAGTAAATTTAGAAGATATGTCACCTTTTGTTAAGGATGCATTTGTTGCAGTTGAAGATGAAAGATTTAGAGACCATTTTGGTATAGATTTAAAAGGTATAGCAAGAGCTATAGTTGTAGATATAAAAACTCGTTCTCTTGAAGAAGGAGCAAGTACTATAACTCAACAATTAGTTAGAAATTTATATCTTACCAAAGAAAAAGCTTTTACAAGAAAAATTACTGAAATGTACTTAGCAGTTAAGATGGAGCGAGAAATATCTAAAGATGATATTTTAGAAGCTTATCTAAATACAATTTATCTTGGTCAAGGCGCTTATGGAGTTGAAGCTGCATCAAAAACATATTTCAATAAAGATGCCAAAGATCTTACGCTTGCTGAATCTACATTACTCGCAGGTATAACTAAATCTCCACAAGACTACCAATTATTTAAAAGGATAGATCCAGAGAATTTAGAAGAGGATAATATGAATGTAGTAGGTACTGTAGAAGTTATAGGTAAACAATATGTAGCAGTATTTAATGAAAACATAATAAATAGGCAAAAAACAATTCTTTCTCTGATGAAAGAGCAAGGTAAAATCACAGAAGAAGAATATAATGAAGCTTTAGATGAAGATGTTGTTTCACTTATTAATCCTGGTCAAATGAAAAATGAAAACATAGAAACTTCTTATTATACTGATTTTGTTAAAAATCAAGTAAAAAAAGATCTAATTTCAAAAGCTGGATATACAGAAGAAGAAGCAGAAGAAGCTCTGTTTAAAGATGGGCTTAAAATTTATACTACAGTAGATATAAAAATGCAAGAAAAAATTGAGGACATTTATAAGTCATTTACAGAAAATGTAGGAAATAAATCATGGTTAAGATTAAATTACAAAACTAGAGGTGGCAATATAATTGATAGTTATGGAAGAATAGCTTACTATCAAAAAGAAAACCTACTCGATAATGAAGGTAACTTATATTTATCTAAAGATTCATATAATATTGATGAAAAAGGTAATTTAACAATAAAGTCTCCTAAAATAAATTATAGAAATTTAGATATAACTGATTATTTTACTAAAAAAGATGGTACAATTTATACTCATCCAACATGGTCACTTAGTGTTGATAAGCAAAATTATACTGTAAATAAAGAAGATGAAAGTTTTACTATAAAAGCAGATTATTTAAAAGAACATAGTGATTTCTATAAAATAACAGATAATACACTATATATATCTAAAGATAGATTCTATAATAATGAAAAAGGTGTAGTTCAACCACAATCTGCTATTACAATCATGGATCCTAAAACTGGACAAGTAAAAGCAATAGTTGGTGGTAGGGATTCTGAAGGTCAAAGAGTCTTTAATAGGGCAACAAATGGTCCAAGACAACCTGGATCATCCATAAAGCCACTTTCAATATATACCCCAGCTTTAGATAATGGGTTTACAGCAGCATCAGTAATTGATGATGTTCCTAGGTATTCAAATGGTAAGATTTGGCCTAAAAACTATTCTACAGGAAGATTTTATGGTTTAACGCCAATGAGAAAAGCAATTCAATATTCTTATAACGTATCCGCAGTTAAATTTTTGGAAAAAGTAGGAATAAATTCTTCAATAGATTATCTGGCTAAGTTTGGACTAATAAATAAAGATAATCCATCAAATGATACTTTTATTTCTGGAGATGAAGCTATAGGTGGTAGTTCAGACGAAAACTTAGCTGCTCTTGCTCTAGGTGGTATGACAAAAGGTGTAACTCCACTTAAAATGACTGCAGCATATGGTGCTTTAGCTAATAATGGTGTCTATACAGAACCTATTGTTTATACAAAAATTGAAAATAATAAAGGTGAAGTTATAATAGACAACAAACCAAAGCAAAATACAGTAGTTAGTCCACAAATTGCATATATTATGACTGATATGCTACAAACTGTAGTTAATTCTGGCTCAGGAACTAATGCTAATTTTGCTAATATGAGTGTAGCAGGTAAAACTGGTACAACTAATAATCAAGTTGATGTTTGGTTTGCAGGATACACTCCATATTACTCTGCAGCAGTTTGGATAGGAAATGACAGTCCTGCAATTGAACTTACACAATCAAGTAAACTTGCATCTAGTTTTTGGGGAAATATAATGAAAACAGTTCATGAAGGATTAGATAATAAAAACTTTAAGCGACCAGAAGGAATTGTATCTAGACAAGTATGTATAGATTCTGGAAAACTTCCTACAGAATTATGTTCTAAGGATCCAAGAGGTAGTCGTGTTAGAACAGAATTATTTGTAGCAGGTACTGAGCCTCGTGAAAGATGTGATGTTCATGTATCAGTAGAAGTAGATACTTCAACTGGAAAACTTGCTAATGAATATTGTCCAGATGACGTAGTTAAAAATGGTGTGTTTATACAAAGACCAGTCCCATATAATGGTAGTATAAAACCTATAGACTCTAAATACGAAGTTCCTACTGAAGTTTGTGATGTTCATACAAAAGATTCTAATCCTATAAAAGATATTATAGATGATATCTTAGATAAAGATAAGGATGAAGACAAGGATAAAGAAGATGATAAGCCTAAGCCTGAAGATCCAGATGAAGGAGATAATGGTAATGACGGTAATGGTGAAGATGGTAATGGCGATGGAGGCAATGAAGGAGATGAAGGTACTGGTGATAGTGAGGATAATGAAGATGACTCAGAACCAGATTCAAAACCTAACCAAAACTAAAGTAATTTAAATATTTAACAAGAGATTTTAAATGACTAAATAATTTAAATTAAAGATTAAAAGGAAGGCATATGCCTTCCTTTATTTTTTCGTTGTTTTATCTTTAGTCCTTAATATTTCTGGTCTTAATTTTACTTCTGGAATCGGTTTTCTCATAATTATAGTGGAAAATGCTCTCCCGTTAAATGGAATAAGAGGCCACAAATAATTTATTCCTCCAAAAGACTTAGTTTTATAAAGAGTTATTAAGAAAATTAAAAAGGTTATAAGGAATCCATAGATTCCAAAAAACCCTCCACCTATGAGCAATAATATTCTAAATAACCTCATAGCAAGTGAAAACTCTATACTAGGAGTTGCAAACATCCCAATACCTGATATTGCTGTATATAATACTGTTTCTGGTATAATCCATCCAACTTTAACAGCAAAATCACTTAATAACAATGCTCCAATTATACCTAGAGATGTAGTCAACGCATTTGGTGTATGAATAGATGCAATCCTAAGCATATCTAGTCCAACTTCTAATACCAAAAACTGAATTACAAGTGGTATTTCTCCTATTTCTTTAGGACCAATAAAACTTAAAGCTTGAGGTAAAAGATCAGTATTATTTGCAAAAACAAGCCATAATGGACTTGCTATAAGTGAAAAGAATATTGCTAAAAATCTTACCCATCTCATATATGTTCCAATTGTAGGGTTTTGATAATAATCCTCTGCATGCTGAGTAAAATGAAACATTGTAACTGGTAAAATCATTACACTAGGTGTAGTATCCACTATTAAAATAATATGTCCTTCTAATAAATGAGCTGCTGTCACATCTGGTCTTTCTGTAAATCTAGCTTGTGGAAATGGATTAAAACTTTTACCTAAAATATATTCTTCTAAACTCTTCTCTGCCATTATAAGAGAATCTGTGTCTATTGCATTTAGTTTATCTTTTATACTTTTCACCAAATCATCATTAGTAATATCTTCAATATATCCTACTACAATATCTGTTTTAGATCTTCTACCTACATTAAAAATCTCAAATCTCAAATTAGGATCTCTAACTCTTCTTCTTATAAGAGCTGTGTTAAATATAATAGTTTCAACAAATCCATCCCTTGATCCTCTAGTAACTTTTTCTAAATCTGGTTCTTCTGGTCCTCTAGCAGGATAAGTTCTTGTATCTAAAATTATTGCCTTATAAACACCCTCTACAAAAAGTACAGATGCGCCAGAAAGTATCATGTATTCTATTTCCTTATAATCATCAGATTCAGTACATTCAATATAAGGTATTTTTTTTACAATTAATTTTTCTAATATATTTGGTACTATTTCATCATGCTTAGTTCCTTGCAATTCCTCCATTATAAAAAGCATAATATCGTCTTTAGAAAACCCATCAATAAAAAATATAGCTGCATTTTTGCCACCAATTGTGATATCTCTTTTTACAACGTCAAAACTCTTTCCTACTCCTAATTTATCAGTCAAATAATCAATATTTTCCTGATATTTTTGAAAAAGTTTCATTTATATCTCCCTTCTATTTAATATATCACTGAAAGCCTTTGTTATAATAGGTGCCCCTATTTTGCAATCATCAGAACCATTCATCTTCCCAATATCCCCGATACCTATTATCAAAGGAAATTCATATACTTCTAATATATCTACAGTATCACCATATAATCTCTTTTCACCAGTGGCATTTCCTTCTTTATCCACACCACCTTCAACATTGTTCCCTCTACAATCAATGGAATAATCAACTTCAATTCCATTTACTCCTTCAGTATTTGAAGCTACTGCAACAACTCCAGCAATAGTTACTCTATCATCATTAACTATTTCACTTAACGCTTGTTCCCCTACTCCATATCCAGGATCTCCTTTATCATCTACCATAACTGCAACAGGATCATATTCTGCAGTAACTATTAAGTCAACAATATCTTTACCAGATAATCTAGTTGGATTTCCCCAAGATTTTGAAATACACCTTCCATTAACATTTTTTATTGCTACTTCTATTGCTTTTTTAGCTTTTTCATCACCATCAGTTACCAAAATAATTTTTCTCTTATTCATAAAATCATCCTTATTTTTTAGTCTTAGGATTAAATATTACTGCCATGATGTATCCAAAAAATATAGCTGCAGCTACTCCTCCTGCTGTTGCTGTTATTCCTCCTGAAAATATTCCAATAATTCCAGATTTATCAACCCCTTCTACAGCTCCTTTAGCTAACGAATAACCAAATCCAAGTAAAGGGACACTTGCACCTGCACCTGCAAATTTTATTATTGGTTCATAAATACCAATAGCAGTAAGTATGACTCCTGATGTTACAAATGAAACTAATATATGTGCAGGAGTAAATTTTGTTCCATCCATAAGTAGTTGAGCTATCAAACATATGAATCCTCCCACTAAAAATGCCTTTATATAATCCATATTACTCCTCCTTATCTAAACTATTTGAAATAGTTACAGCATGAGCTATACAAGGAATTGACTCTCCTTGATTAGCACTTGTAGGAGAATGCATTGCTCCAGTTGCAACTAATAAAATTCTATTTATTTTTTTCTGCTTTAAAAGATCATACATATACCCATTAAAAACTACACCAGAACAAGCACAGCCACTACCACCTGAATGTGTATCTTGTTTTTCATTATCAAATATTAAAATACCACAATCAGTATGATTATCAGAAATATTTAACCCTTCTTTTTTGCACATATCTATTAATATATCTGACCCAATAGTTGCTAAGTCTCCTGTTACAATATAATCATAATCACTAGGACTAAATCCTGATTCTTTAAAGTGAGCAGTTATTGTATCAGTTGCTGCTGGTGCCATTGCTGCCCCCATATTATTTGCATCAATTATTCCTTTATCCACTATTCTACCTGTAGTTACATGAGTTATATAAGGGCCATTTCCATTTGATGATAATACACTTACTCCAGCACCTGTAACTGTCCATTGAGAAGTTAATGGTCTTTGATTTCCAAGTTCTAGTGGAAATCTAAATTGTCTTTCAGCAGTTGAAAAATGACTGGAAGCTATGCATATTACTTTATCAGCAAAACCACCATCAATTGCCATTGCTCCTAAAGAAAGTGATTCACTCATTACTGAACATGCTCCATATAGACCAAAAAAAGGAATATTAGTATTTCTAGCAGCAAATCCTGTAGCAATAATTTGATTTAATAAATCTCCACCAAATATATATTCAATATCATCTTCTTTTAAATTTATTTTATTTAGAGCTTCTTGTATAGTATCTGTTTGCAATTTTGATTCACTTTGCTCCCATGTATTCATTCCATTTAAATCATCTTGAATTATTTTGTCAAAATAATCTTTTAATGGACCTTCTCCTTCTTTAGGACCTACTATTGAAGCTGTAGATATTATTGAAGGAGGATTTAAAAATTTAATTGTCTGTTTTCCTAATTTTTTTATAGCCATATTATACTCTCCTATCTATTTGCAAGGTAATATATAATTCCATAAATTATGGAAGAACCATATCCATATACTAATACTGGTCCAGCAATTACAAACATTTTAGCTGCTACTCCAAAAACATAGCCTTCTCTTTTATATTCCATAGCTGGAGATACAATAGAATTTGCAAATCCAGTGATAGGAACAATAGATCCAGCACCAGCATATCTTCCTAATCTATCGTAAAGTCCAATACCAGTAAAAAGTGCACTTAAAAAAACTAATGTCATTGGAACTGCTGATGCTACTTCTTTTTTATCTAATCCTATATATGTGTAATAATTTAAAAATACCTGCCCTAATGTACATATAAGTCCTCCAACCCAAAATGCTCTTATACAATTTCTGAGATAACTTGGTTTAGGAACTTTCTTTTCTACATATTTACTATATTCTTCACTATTCATATTCTTCATATAAACATCCTTTCATTTATCTAATGTTATTAAGTATTAACCAATCAATAAGAGAACCTATAACTTTTCCAAGAGAGATACATAATACTGGTATCTGCAATAATTCTTTTAATTTTAATTTGTTTTCAAGTACTGGTATTACATTTAACACTTCTGCTAATGCTGAAGCAATTAATCCTATAAAAGCACCTGTGAATATTCCTATAGGAATTAAAAAGAGCATATTTACATATAAAGATATCTGAAAAAATTCTATTAAAGTTGTTAAAATAACTGAAATTACAATTGCTCTCTGATAAATATATAATTGTCCATTGGAATCTGATATTTGTGCAAGTCTTGGTATTAAATCTAAAAGTGTTAAAAATGATGCAATAGCAGTACCTACACCAACACCACCTGCAAATCCTAATATTACAAGAAAAATTGATTTGAACATCTAATCACCTACTAATCTGAATTATGTTTTGTAGCATCTAAAATATAATCATCAATATTTTTCTCATAACTATGCATTTCTAATTGCAATGGACTTGGTTCATTTTTCTTTTTCTTTTTAAAAACTCTCTGAAAAAATGCCACCATTCCAACACCAAGTCCTAATGAATAAGGTATTGTTAATATTAAAGGATTTTGTTTTTCCACTCCAGTAACAATGTAATTTATAGTTGATAGACTTTCTTCCATATTTACATCATCATGAAAGTTTATTATTGCAATTGAAGCTCCAAAAAATAATAATATAGACACAGTAAAAACTTTTAAAAATTTATATAAATTATTTTCTTTTTTATAATCTTTTATGTGTATCAATATTTCAGGTGAGCCATGAATTACTATATTGATATTATTATTCATATTTTTTATGTTTTTTATTATTGATAATACTGAAATCACCTTATTATTATCAAAATCATTGGTTTCACCAATTATTAATTCTTTAATTTCTTGTTCTAATTTAATATCCTTACAGAAAACTGAAGCAATATCTTTAATTTTTATTTGAGAATTTGGTTTAATCGTAACTTTTGGTTCAACTTGTAAAAATAACTCTAAGTTCATATATTATCACCCTTAATATTTAATACTAATGTTGAACCACTAGGCTTTTCATTGATAGAATCATTATTTAAATACAAAGTCGCTATTCCAAAAATTATTAAAACGACTATTAATATTAAAAATCGAATATATATCTTTTTCATATCTTCAACTCCATTTTTTAATATTATTTGCAATTGATTTTTTTTAATACAAAAAAGAAGGCATAATTATGCCTTCATTAAATCATCTTTTAAACTACTTAATATTTTCTTTTCAATTCTTGAAACTTGAACTTGAGAAATTCCTAGTTTTTTTGCAATTTCTACTTGAGTTTCATCTTTAAAATATCTCATTATAATTATCTGCCGTTCTCGTGGTTTCAAATTTACAATTAATTCTTTTAATGTTATTTTATCAACCATATCATAATCTCCTGTATCTTCATCTTCAATTTTATCAATGAGATGAATTGGAGAACCATCATTTTGATGAACCACATCATACAAATAGTCTGGAGAATAACTTGATTCTAAAGCCATAATAATATCTTCTTTATCAACCTTTATTTCATCAGAAATTTCTTGAATAGTAGGTTCTCTACCTAATTTTTTTGTTAAAGATTCTTTTGCTTGTTTTGCCTTATTGGCAGTTTGTTTTAAAGATCTACTTACCTTTATGATTCCATCATCTCGTAGAAATCTTCTTATTTCACCTATTATCATAGGTACAGCATATGTAGAAAATTTCACATTATAACTATCATCAAATTTTTGTATCGCTTTTATAAGGCCAATAGAGCCTAGTTGAAATATATCTTCAGAATCATAACCTCTATTAACGAATTTTTTAACTACACTTCTTATAAGTCCTAAATTATGATTTACTAATATATCTTGAGCTTCTTGATCTCCTGCTTGTGCTTTATTTATTAATTCAATGGTTCTTTCATGACTTAATAGATCATGACTTTTATTTTGTGCATTACAAAATTCCATATCAATTACTCCTCTGAAGATATTTTTTTGAACTCTTTAACCATTCTGATTTTTGTTCCTTTATTTTCTTCAGAATAAACCTCTAATCCATTCATGAAAGTTTCCATAACAGTAAATCCCATACCTGATCTTTCAAGTTCTGGTCTAGATGTATAAAAAGGCACTCTAGCCTCTTCTACATTTGGTATACCTACACCAAAATCTTGAATTATTATTTCAAGCAATTGTCCCTCTATGCTACATTCAATTAAAATTTTACCTATTTTATCCTCATATCCATGAATTATTGAATTAGTTACAGCTTCAGATACAGCAGTTTTTATGTCTGCAAGTTCTTCAATTGTAGGATCTAATTGTGCAGCAAAAGAAGCTACAACTACTCTTGCAAATGCTTCATTTTGTGATTTACTAGGTATTTCTAGTTTCATGGTATTATCTTTCATTTTTCACACTCCCTTATAAATGTTCTAAAACTTTTTCTTCAGTCTCATATACTTCAACTAACTTATATATTCCTGACATTTCAAGTATCTTATTTACCCTAGGATTAACATTAGTAAGAAATAATTTTCCACCAAGTTCATTTACTAATTTATATCTTCCCATAATTAAACCTATACCTGAACTATCCATGAAATTTAGACCTTTCAAGTTGATTGATATATTCTTATATCCAACTTGACTAAATAAAGCATCTATCTTTTCTCTTACTTTTTTTGCATTGTGATGATCAAGTTCACCATTTACATCTACAAATAATGTATTTTTCTTGTTACTAAAATTTATATTCACACTCTTCCCTCCTATTTTGTTTCTATTCTTTCTAATTCTATATATCCTTTTAAAATTCCTTCAATGAAATTTGACTAGTTTTATATAGTTTTAGCTTTTTTTGTAATATTTTGTTTTATATAAAAATAATTATACATTTAGAGGTTAGAATATCATATAAAGTGGTATAAATACATTTGGAGGTGTTAAGTTTGAAAGTACTTTTTACATATAATCAACCACAAGAAAATATTGAAAAAATCAAAGAATTGGGATATGAAGTCATAGTTAAAAATGAAAAATATTTAGAACTTACAAAGGATATATTAGATATTGATGCTATGATATGCTATAAACCTTTTGATAAAATAGACATTTCTAAATTAAAAAATCTTAAATGGATACAATTATCTAGTGTTGGTATTGATCAAGTTCCAATGGATAAACTTAGAGAACAAAATATAACTCTTACAAATAATAGAGGTGGATATAGTATTCCTATGGGTGAATGGATAGTAATGAAAATACTTGAAATGTTAAAAAACTCTAAAGAATTTTATGAAAAACAAAAAAATAAAAATTGGAAATTAGATACTTCACTTTTAGAGCTTTATGGTAAAAAGGTAGGGTTTATAGGCACAGGAACAATATCAATTGAAGCTGCAAAAAGATTACAAGGGTTTGAAATAGAAACATTAGGTTTAAATACAAATGGTAGAAAAGTAGAATATTTTGATAAAACATATTCTAAAGATAATATTGATGAACTTTTAAAAGTTTCTGATATAGTTGTTGTAGCAATACCGTATACAGATAAAACTCATCATATGATAAATAAAGATAGATTTGATTCTATGAAAGATGGAGCCTATCTTATAAATGTAGCCCGTGGTAGTATTGTGAATGAAAAAGATTTAATAGATGCTCTACAATCAAACAAAATACGAAAAGCTGCATTAGATGTAGTAGAAACTGAACCATTAGATAAAAACAGCAAACTTTGGGATTTAAATAATGTTATAATAACACCACATAATTCTTGGATATCAGAAAACAAAGGTAAAAGAAGATTTGAAACTATATATGAAAATTTAAAAAGATTTAAAAATAATGATGAACTTAAAAACAAAGTAAATATTAATAAAGGATATTAAAAAACAAGTTCTGTTTGTCCACCTTCTTTCATATTTATTTAAAGGAGGTGGTTTTTTGCTTAAAAAGATAATTATTATATTAATAATTATAGTATCATTTCATAGTATTTCTTGGGCTTCAAATAATAATGAAGTTAAAGCAAGAATTATTTCTATTAAAAATAATTATTCAAATGAAGATAATAGTATACAAAGTCAAATTATAAAAGTCAAAATATTGGAAGGAAAGCATAAAGACAATATTATAACTTTAGAGAGGTTTATCGATAAATACTCTTTATATGGTTTTATTTTGAAAAATCAAGATACTATCTTGATAGAATTAAATATGGAAAACAATAATTTGGAAGGAAAGTTTATAAATATTTGGAGAGTTAATCACCTAAAAAATTTAGGGCTTATATTTTTAATATCTTTAGTTATTTTTGGTAGAATGAAAGGAATATTATCACTATCTGCACTTGTATTTTCATGTTTTGTAATTATAAAATTTCTTATACCAAATATTCTAAAAGGCTATAATGCAGTGATGCTATCAATAATTAGTGCAATTTTTATTACTATAATAAGCTTTATTTTAATTTCAGGATTTACAAAAAAAACATTAATTGCAATATTAGGCACTATAGGAGGAACAATCACTGCAGGGATACTATCACATACATATATGAACTTAGCTCGAATAACAGGACTAGCTGATGATGATGTAATGTTCATGGTATCAAATATGGGAATTGAATTAGATTATAGAGGACTTTATATGGGAGCAATTATAATAGGTACAATTGGTGTAGTAATGGATGTTAGTATGTCAATAACATCTTCAATATTTGAGATTAAAAATCAATCTCCAAATATTAAGTTCATATACTTATTTAAATCTGGACTAAAGATTGGAAAAGATGTAATGTCTACCATGGTAAATACACTGGTATTAGCTTATGTAGGAAGTTTTATGCCTTTACTAATAATATATCTATCTTCTGAATCAAATTTTTTAAACTCAATAAATACCGAACTCCTATCAGTAGAAATTATAAGATCATTATGCGGTAGCATAGGACTTATATTTACTATACCTTTAACATGCTTTATTGCAGCTTATTCAGTCAATAATAGTCATAAAATAAGAAAATATAGATAAATATCTTATATAAGATATTTATCTATATTTCAAATTAAACTAAATTTAAATATATTAAAAACCATCTTTTCCTCAAGTAAATTCATTTTATAGTAATACTAAAACAAATAAAGTAGCTAAAAGAATACTTGTTATATTAACAAAATCATTATTTATAATTTTAAATCCTCTTGATAATTTTCTAATACTTTGATTAATAAACTTCTTCTCTGTTTCATTACCATTTTCATCTAAATATATAGCTTGTACAGAAGCCCCTAGTAAAGAATCTATAATAGTACCTAAAAATCCTGAAACAGTAAGTATAAAGAGCACTAATATATTGTGTTTTATATCTGAAAATAAATAGATATAAATATATCCATAAGTCGCTATTAAAAAAGCTCCTAAAAAACCAGAAATAGTTCCTAAAATAGATACAGCACCTGAAGTACCCTTAGATACCCTTTTAAGGTTTCTAAGTGATATAGGGTTGTTTTTATCTAATATGCCTAGTTCAGTAGACCATGTATCTGCATTAGCTGCAGCAAAAGCTACTATAAACATATATATAAATATAATTTCCTTAGTAAAAAAATATAAGATACTATAAATTAAACCTATACCTCCATTTGCAAAAACTTGAAATATATCTCTATCTCCAGTTTTATCAAATTGAGAAGCAACTAAAGTTTTATCTTTTTTCTTAAAATGACTTAAAAAGCTAGATGATATGAAAAATAAAATCATAATAGATGCACCAAAGAAACCTGTAGTTACAAATATAGTAGTCCCTAATATTATTGCACCAATTAGACCAGATACGGTTAAAGATCTTTTTTTATATGCTAAAAATCCAATTAAACCACTAAATATAAATCCAATTAAAATTCTATTTATATAAAAATAAAAGTCATTATTTATGTTAATTAAAAAATATGCTAATATGGAACTAAATATAGGCACAGTAATATTATCAAGTCCAAAAGGAGTTATAAGCTCTAAAATAGTAGCAATAATTGCTATAATAAATGAAATGAGAATAGTACTTGTCCCAAAAGATTCAGCAATAGATAGAAATATAATAGATATAATAAATGAAGCCATGAACATAGTAAAGGTACCTATAAATGACTTTTTATTACTTCCTATATAAAAAGTGTTAAGACCAAATTTGATTCCAAAAAGAGCAGCTAATCCATCTCCATATCCCATTATTAAAATACCTATAGCACCAATATAAATATTTACATCCCAAAAAATAAAAACTAAAATTAATAATGATATTGGAAAATATACTATACCAAGACTTTCCTTTTGGTTTCTTTTCATACTTTTAAATATGCTTTTTTTATAAGAAATATAATTAAGTATTATAAATATAAAAGGTGGAATTGAGGCATAAAGCTTATTATCAATAACCATCATAGAAATAATCCACCAATTTGATACTCCAATATGTACAAATTTCCTATTAAATTCTTCACTTGTATTCGTATATCTATTTAAGATTTCTGCCACAATAAGTATTATACATACAAAAACAAAAGATATAATCATACCAAAAAAATCATTCAAAAAAATACCTCCTTAAATCATATTAATCTAATTATATAATATAATAACAAAATCCACTACAAAAATAAATGTAGTGGGTTTTGTTATTACTTTTCAAAAGCTATCAAGTAATATTTTTCTTGAAGACTCTTTTCTAAATCTTTTAATTTAGTTAATTCATCTTCCTTAAGATCTGCCAAAGGTACTTGATTTAATTTGTTTTTGGATTCCATATGTTTAAATCGTCCTCCTTATATAGTTTAAAATTTATTGTACCTTTTATTATTTTGGCCTAATCTATTATTTTTATTCTTTAGTTTAATTTTTTGCTAAATAATAAAGTGGTCTTACTGCTATACCTGTTCCACCTTTAGATATAACACCAGATTCTTTTTTTGCAAACGCAGTACCTGCTATGTCTATATGAATCCATGGTAAATCCCCATTAAATTCACCTACAAATAACCCTGCAGTTATAGTACCAGGATTTCCTGCTGTATTAGTTAAATCAGCTTCTTCATGTTTTATAAGTTCCTTGTATTCATCAAATATTGGCATTCTCCATATTTGTTCACCACTTAATTTAAAACTATTATCTATGTCTTTAAAGAATTCATCATTATTACTAATAGCAACTGAAGCTGCATCTCCAGTACAATAAATTGCAGCACCTGTAAGAGTTGCTATATCTAATACTTTATTTACCTTTTCTTTTGTAACGATATAGTTCATAGCATCTATTAAGGTTAATCTTCCCTCTGCATCAGTATTACCAATAAATATAGTTTTTCCACCCATAGAATTAATAATGTCACCTGGTCTATAACTATTTCCAGAAATCATATTTTCACATGCAGCAACAACAGCAACTACATTTCTTTTAATTTTAGCTTCTGAAATTGCACACATAGATCCAATAACTGCAGCAGCTCCTCCCATATCACTTTTCATAGTTACCATACCTGAAGTAGGTTTAATTGAGAGACCACCTGAATCATAAGTTAAGCCTTTACCAACATATCCTAAAGTTTCTTCACTTTCACTATCACCTTTATAACGCATAATAATAAACTTTGGCTCTATAGAAGAAGCTTTAGCCACAGACAAATAAGCTTCCATACCTAATTCTTTGATTTCATTTAATCCTAAAACTTCAACCTCAAATCCTTTTTCTTTTCCTAACTCTTTTACCTCTTCAGAAAGTTTTATAGGATTCATTACATTAGCAGGTTGATTCACTAAATTTCTTGCTATTATATTTGAACTTGCAAGAATCATAGCTTCATTTTTTATTTCTTCATAATGATCTGGATCATTTACTAATATATCTAATGAAATTTCATCTTTATCATCTTTATCAGTCTTATAATCATCAAACTTATAATTTGCCATAATAATAGACTCTACTGCTGCTTTTACATTAATTTCATTCTTTTCTGAATTTTCATCTTTAAAAATTAAAGCCATATTTTTAATATTTTCTTTTTTTAACTTACGAAAACCATTAGCTAATGTATTTAATAATTTTCTGTATTTAATATCATCCTTTTTTCCTAATCCTACAAGAACAACTTCTATTAATTTATCATCTTGTGAAATTGTCATTTTATAGTTTTTACCAGCTTTTCCTTCAAAACGTTTTGATTCTTTTAATTTCTCTAGTGGTATATTGATCCCATCTAATACTAATTCATCTTCATACATTGGAATCATCAAACCATCATATTTAGAAATTTCCACTTCTTTCATTAAATATACTTTCATTTTATCTAAATCCCCCTTCAAAATATGTAATTCTATATATATAATATTCATATTATATATATAGAATTATATCATAAATATGAATAAATTATATTAATCTAATATTTTAACTCTCTTATCTAAAGGTAAAAATTCTTTTTCTCCTGCATCTTCTTCTTTTTTACCAAAAGGCAATTGAGCCAATAACTTCCATGACTTATCTATATTCCATTCCGATTTAACATCTTCTTCTATAAGTTCAGTATAATGTTGTAAAGAAGCACCTAATCCATTAATAGCAAGTCCTGTCCAAATATTATATTGAAGCATTCCTGATGATTCTAGTGAATATATTGGAAAACTTTCTTTATATAATGGAAATTGTTCTTTAAGAGATTCAACTGTATCTTGATCTTCAAAAAATAAAATAGTTCCATAACCCTTTCTAAAAGATTCTATCTTCTGTTCAGTAGGTTCAAATTGTCCTTCTGGTACAACTTTTCTTAAAGCATCCTCAGTTATATCCCAAAATCTCTTGTGTTTATCATTTAAAAGCAATATTACTCTACCACTTTGTGAATTAAAAGCAGTTGGTGTATGTTTTACACTTTCCTCAATTATTTCTTTTATTTTTTCATCTGAAATAGGGGAAGAATCACTTATATTATATATACTTCTCCTCTCTTTCATAGCATCATAAAAATTCATTAAAATACCTCCTATTATTTGATAATTCTTTTCATTAATATAGAGTTACCCTAAGGAGGTATATATTATTCATATGTTATTGTTAAGTTATTTTAACTTTAAAACTAATAAAGTGCTAATAATTCCCTTTAAGTTTATTTATATCTTTTACTAATTGATTAAACTCTTTATCTAGAACTTCCTTTTCTTCCTTTGAAGGCATTAAAGACAATTTTCCCATCACTTCTGACATTCTATTTTCTAATATTAAAAGTTTCTTTTCAGCCTGTTCTTTACCAAAGTTAATATTATTTTCTTTTCTTTCTATAAATTCTTTATAGCTTCCTTTAAATACTTTTAAACTCTTGTCCTCTATAGTTATTATTTTATTTGCTATCTTTTCTATAAAAGTCTTATCATGAGTTACTAAAAGAAGACTTCCTTCATAGTCTAACAAGACATCTTCAAGTGCTTCTATAGATGGTATATCTAGATAATTAGTAGGCTCATCTAATATAATAAAATTTACATCTGATAAGAAAATTTTTGCAAAGGCTACTTTTACTCTTTCTCCTCCACTTAATACTTCAACATTTTTCTTTATATCTTCTCTCTTAAATAATAATCTTGATAAAAGTGTTCTTACAATAGTCTCATTCTGAATACTATCCTCCATTACATTTTCTAGAATAGTTTTATTCTCTCTTAATATATCTAACCTTTGAGAAAAATATCCTATCTTAAGATTTTTACATGTATTTATACTGTCATGTCCCTCTAATATCATCTTTATTAGAGTAGTTTTTCCAGTACCATTACCTCCTAATAATGCAGCTTTATCTCCATTAAATATCTTTAATTCCGAATTTCTAAAAAGAATCTTATCTCCAAAGGATTTAGATATTTTATCTCCATCTATTAATAACTTGTTTCTCAAATTAGTCACTGAAGGCATATCTATTTTTACCTGATGTATTTCCTTAGGTTTTTCCTTTTTATTTAATTTTTCTATCCTAGTTTCCAAGGCATTTATAGTATTATGAATCTTCCCTTGAATTTGTCGAGTACTTGACTTATGAAGTCTTGCTTCAGAGTTACCCATCCTTGTAGGAGCCTTCTTCATACCTTTGGCATGACCTTGTCTTTCATAAATTGTTTGAGTTAATCTTCCCTTTTCTTTAATATATTCTTCATATTCAAACTCTTGTCTTTCTCTTATAGATTCCTTTTGCTCCTTATATGATGAATAATTACCGCTATATTCCTTAATTTCTCCATCTTCTACCTCAATTATCTTATCTACTACATTATCAAGTAGAGTTCTATCATGGGATACTATTAAGATTGCTCCATAGAAATTTTTAAGTTTCTCTGTTAGTAGATCTATCCCATCTATATCTAAATTGGATGTAGGTTCATCTAATAGCAATAGATCTGGATTCACACTTAATCCCTCAGCCAATTTAAGTCTTGTTTTCTCTCCTCCACTTAAGGTATCTCTATTATCATAGTCTACTTTAAACTCACCCTTTAACTTATAGTCCATGTCTTTATCTTCTGGAGTTCCTAATTGAGTTATATAACTTATCTTACCCTTAATATCTACTTCTCCACTATCTGGATTATCTTCAGTAGATAGTATATTCATTAAAGTAGTCTTACCAGATCCATTTACTCCTACTATACCTATCCTATCTCCTTCATATATTCTAATGTTTTTTATATCTAGTATTTTTCTTTCTCCATAATATTTCTTTATATTTTTTCCTTCTAATATAAGCATAAAAAAACCTCCCTTTGATTTCTAGAGAGGATATATCCGCAGTAAAATAAAGCCTTTTCATCTAATTTTAGACAACAAAAAAAGATGATAGCTTATGCACATACTAATCCCACCCAGAAATACAGTTAATTTTCTATACACTACAAAGTGTATTAAATTACTCTGTCTCATAAATAGGATTAATTGAACATCGCTCCACCTTACCTTTCATTAGTATAACTGTATTATATCATAAATTAAAATAATATCAAACCAACCCCTCATATCTAAGTATTGCATTTATTTCTATTTTCTTTCATTTGTTGAATTGTAAATACATGTCCTTAAATAGCTAATAAGATTTTTAATTTTTATATTTTTACTTATTGATTTAAATTTATTAATGGCATATTCTAAAGTGAAATAATCTAATTGTTCTAAATCTTTTTTTACTACTGATAAGGAATATAGGTGTTTACTATTTTTACTTTATTATTGTTTTCTATGTCTAATAAAAGCATCCTTATTGCATGAGTCACAGCTCTTTTATATGATTCATCTAAGTAATTTATATAGCAATTAGATATTATCTTTTTAAAATTATCATTGAAACTCAAAGATTCATTTTTTCTATCAATTTTTCTTTATTTACTTCTTTTTTATCTATTACTACAGTATTAGACTGACTGATTTATATTTTTTGTAGAAATCTCTGGTATTGGTGAGATAATTTTATTCTCTTCCATTGGTTCATTTTGTTATTTTTCATTTGGTAATAATTTTTTAAGCTCTTCATAGTCAATTGTATACCAAAGAGTCCTGTCCATTTTCATAGTATTATAATTCCCTATTATAAGTAATTTCATTTCTCTTAGTTTTTTGAATATCCTTTTTACTATTTCTTTACTCCAAAATGGAAACTCTTCTCTTCATTCTTCTATAGTATTGTATGCCCAATATATTCCGTCTCTAAAATTATGATTTTTCTTTTTGTTAACTTCTAACCAATAATTGATTTGTTGAAGGACTATAGTTTCGTTTAGTCCTAAAACTTTTGCTATATCTCTATTAACTACTATAGGGTTACTATTAAATAAATTTTGCATAAAATTACCGCCAAATTTCTTTTTAATATTTATATAGAAATTTGGAGGTAAAGTTACTATTGTTATTTTATTTTCTTATAATTCTTTACTCTTCTTCATTTAACATCCATACACGTTTTAAAGGAATTTCAGCTTTTATCTTATCGCTAAGACTTTCATAATTTTTAAATATTTCTTCAATTATTTTTTGTGAGTCCCAAAGACGTACTTTAAAGAACTGTTTTGGTATTTCTCTTATTACTGAATTTTTAAATCCACTCCAAGATACTAATAACCCAAAATCAGCATTGAAATTACTCATAGTTCCAATGAGCTGATCTAAAGTTGGTCTATCTAGTGGATTATTACTAGTCTTTATTTGAGCACATATTTTTGGAGACCCAAAACCTAAAGTATCTGCTGAAGCCAATATATCTACTCCATGATCAGATCCTTCTGGACTTCTAAATGTAGTGAATCCTTTAGCTTTTAATATTTCTTCTATAAGTTCTTCCATTTTATGCCCTTTAAACTTTTGTATTATTCTTTCTGATATACTATCAAATATATATTCATTTAAATCTACTGGAACTGCTTCATCTGAATCATCTACCAACTCTTCTACAGTTTTAGCTTTTGGAATATACCAATTATTTTTATACATTTGCTTGATTCTTTCTTCAGCATTGTTTTTATGTATTCTACATACTGTCATAAATGCTCCTAGTGAATATAATATATCTTGATCAAATCTATCTCTAGGTATATCTTGTGCAAACCAATCTACTTCTCTATAGTGATAGTATGGGTTTCCTAAAGATTCATCAAAAATATAATCACCTATGATTTTTCCAAAATGAATTGTTCTATTAACCTTTGATGGCAGTACAACCCAATCCTCTTTTTCCATATTATAGACCATTGGCCATATTTGAGATGCCCAATTTATAGCGGTCTTTTCTTTCTCTAAATCGTAGTGATTTATAAGTACTTTATAAAGTTCTTTTTTACACTCCACATTTCTTAAATCAAAGTTAAGCTCATCCCAAGTCAAATACACTCTACCCTCAGTTAAAAATTTATTTTCATATTCACCATTACTACCAGCTCTAAATAACCATATACTCATATACAAAATACCCCTTTTTTTATAAAATTCCTCTATTTAATTATAGAAATAGTTAAGTTATATTTATCAGCAATATTATGTTCTCATTATACCATATAAATTTACTATATCTAAGATTCATATTGCCGATAAATTTATAATTATTTTTATACTTTATATAAATACTCATTTAAAATAAGTGATTTTTCTAACTATGAATTTTTAAAAAAATACCTTCAATTTTATTTCTTCTTTGAGTAAAATTTGAAGGTAAAGTATGTACTCTTATTTTGTGTTTTTTAATTTATAACATATCTATTATAAGAATTAAAATGATATTTATTACTGTATCATATAGTTATTTATAATATCATAAACTCTTAAAAGTAATCCATCCATCTTCTTATCTTTAAAAAATTTAAGCTCAACAGTAATTCCACCTGATAACACTAACTTTATTTCAGAATCTAAATCAAAAGTACCAGCTGTTTCTACAGCATAGGTAATAATACTTTTGTATGGTATAGTATAATATTCTATCTTTTTACCTGTAATCCCTTGTTTATCAGCTACTAATATTCGTTTATCTGTAAATATTGCAACATCTCTAACTGTTTTTACAGCAAATTTCACAATTTCATTTTCAGATATAAAAGGGTTTAAACTCTCAGGAACAGGTAACTCTTGATAAAAATTAAAAATTTTATTTAAATTTACATCTGCCATATTGTTTCATCCTCTACTAATTTATATTTATTTCTGATACTAGTATTCTTGGGATTGTAATATTTCCACCTAAAGCTGATTCATAAGTATATAGACCAATGCTGGAGCCTTTGATAGTTACTAAATCATCTTCTAATATTCTTACATTCGTTATATTAGGATCATAATCGGCTTCTGTAATAGAGATTGGAGTCAAGGCAACACCTATTATAAACAAGACAAAAGTAACTATTAATGAAATTACAATTTTTTTCTTTGACTTTCTTTTTATAAATCTCATCACTAACCATACCAAAGAAAATATAAAACCTATAAATCCTATTAAAGGTAAAAATCCTCCCATTTACATTTCCTCCTTTAGTTTTAATTATTTTTATTGTTTATTATTTAATTTAAATACTATATGTTAAAGAGTTTCTTACATTCATCTATCACTCACTTTTAACTTTCTTAAAGTATATATTATAAAATAGTAGATATTTTTAAAATAAGATAGAAACCAAATTATGAAATTGATTTCTATCTATATTATTTACACTACTATATAATAATCAGATGCTAAAGCTAAAAACTCTCTTATTCCCAAATATCTCCTATTCAACATCTACTTGTTTTTTACTTTTACTATAACTTTCTTTATTTCTAAAGTAGTGAAATATCAACAATAAACCAAATACAAGACTAAGTACTGACCATATTGCAAGATCTGAGTATGAACCTATATTAGTTATTCCAAGTAGACCTCCTATTATATAAAATACTATTGCTGTTATTAATACTCCTTTTTTATCTTTTGAGATTAATACTAGTATTCCTCCTATTAACATAGAGATTGCTAAGAAAAACCCTGCACTACCACTTATCTCGCCCTGACCTTCCATGGCATTACTTACTCCTGCTACACATGACTGAAGCATAATAAATAAAAATAATACTAATGATATAACACCTATAACTTTTTTCATTATGATTCCTCCTTGAAATAATATTTGTTTAATTATATTATTTCAAAAGAAGTGTACCATTGTACGGACAAGTTATATTTATCTTTTATATATACTAATCGTTGCATCAAAGCCAGCTTTGTTCAGTTTTTTAATTTGATTTTCTGAACTTTACTCATAAACTTCTTTAATCCAGTCAGTTATATGATTATATACTTCTTTTCTATTTATTTCATTTAACATTTCATGTCTACCACCAGGATATAGTTTTATATTTACATTTTTTATTCCTATATCTTTATATGTTTCATAAAGTTTTTTTACTTGTTTCCCATATCCACCTACAGGATCTTTATCTCCTGAAAATATGAATATTGGTAGATTTTTTGGTATGTTTTCTAATCTTTCTTTTATATAAAGTTTAGATAGCCCATCAAAAAAATAATAATAATATATAATTGGAAATATAGTTCCACATAATGGATCTTCATCATATTTTTCAACTTGTTCTTCATCTCTAGTAAGCCATGAAAATTTTGAAATTGGATGTTTTATTTTTTTGTTAAAATTACCAAAACTTGCTTTGTCTATTAAATTAGCTTTATTTTTATCATCATATATTTTTTTCTGAATTGTTGAAATTATTTGACCTAGTTTTATTGGTATACCTTCCATTTTAGCAGATCCTGAAAGTATAAGTCCATCTATACTTTCACCATATTTAATTATGTATTCTTGTGATATAAATGAACCAAAGCTATGTCCTAATAATATTATAGGTAAATTTGAATATGATTTTTTTATCATCCTATTTATTATATAACCATCATGGACGATATTACTAAAACCATCCTCTCCAATATTTCCTAGGTTATCTACTCCTTTTGCTGTTTTACCATGTCCTCTATGATCGGAGGCATATACTATATATCCTTCTCTATTTAAATGTTTTGCAAAGTCATTATATCTTGCTGCATGTTCTGCCATACCATGAAATATTTGTACTACTCCTTTTGGTTCATTTACTCTATTCCAAGTATATAAATATATTGGAAAATCATCTTTTCCTTTTATGAATGTTCCATTATTTTTCATACTATCAACCTTCCTCTCATATATCATCATTATATAAATCATTTTTTATGTCATCTATTATAGGTGTAAGTCTTAAATACTTATAAATTTATAATCATACCCTAACTCTTTTAAAAACTTATACATATCTCCTGTTTTTATAATAATTGTTTTAGTATTATTATTTGGATGGAATGTTACTTCTTCTTTTTTTGCTATATTAGTATCTAAATATACTTGTATATCTTTTTCTTCATTATTTAATAGTCCAAATAAGGATACTGCTCCTGGTTTAGTATTCATTTTTTCTTCTAAATATTTTTCATTTGCAAATTTAATTCTCTTTTCTCCTATATATTCTTCAAAACTCTTTATATCCATTTTAGTATCTTCATTTATAAGTACAAGAAAAAATTTGTTTTTCTTTTTATTAGTTAAAAATAAATTTTTTATTCCTTCTTCACTAGTATATTTACGAGCTTCTTCGATTGTAAAAACTTCAGGATGTTCTATTAATTCATATTCTATATTCATTTCTTCTAATACTTCATATACTTTTTCTTCTGTTTTCACATTTATCAATCCTTTCTATAATTTAGCCATTAATTTCATAAGTAATGGTCTATGAATATCTATTGCATTTACTGGGCATAGTTCCTGACAACAAAAACATCTTATACATTCATCTAAATTTGCAGATGGCTTGTTATTAATCATTTTTATTACTTGAGGTGGGCAACTTTCCAGACATTTCTTACAACTAATACATATTTCTTTATTAAATACTGGTTTTGGTTGCATAAGTTCATTTATTATATCTCTCATAAATTTTGGTAGTTTACCATCTAAAAGGTCTAAACTTCTTATTTCTGGTACTATAAAATCCTTTATTTTAAGTTGATTTAATTTATTTCCTAAAAGTTCTATATCTGATAAATCACCTTTACATAATTTCCTTTCTATACACCTTTGTATTGTAGGTACTTTTTTAGAGTTTATTCCTATTAAATTTGTAGCTACTACATCTAAATGATATGGTGTTGTAGACGCTAATACTACTCCTACTTGTTTTGGTGTGCCTCCACTTGGTCCATTTCCTTCCATACCTACAATTCCATCCATAAATGATAATATTGGATTTGAAAGCATACATATATCTACTAAAGCATTTGAAAAGTCTTTGATATTTGGCATTCGCACATGATATTCTGCTTTTTCAAGTCCAGCTACTATTCCAAACATATTTTTAACTGCTCCCGTAAACATCATCATACCATGTGTTTTTAATTTTGATACTGATATTACTTTGTCTACTTTATTTAATACTTCTATAGCGTTTATATTTTTTAATATTAATCCTTTTTCATTTTTCATATTAACTGCATTTGTATTATAGTTTAATTCCGCTCCTATTTCATTCGATATTTCTTCTATTCCACAGGCCTTATATACTCCATTTAATATTTTTTTATTGAAAGGTCCTCCTGGGCTATCTGCTATTATTACTTCTGCACCATAGTCCATCAATACCTTTGCTAATGCTTTTGTAAAAACAGGATGAGTAGTTGTAGCTTCTTCAGGTCTTTTCTTCATTAACAAATTTATTTTAAGAAGTACCTTTTCTTTAGGTTTTATGTAATTTTCTATTCCACCTAAATTTTCAAAGGATTTCAATATTGATTCTTCAACTTTTTTATAATTATAATCAGGGCATTTGAGTAATGATACTTTTGTTCTATTCAACTTTACACAGCCTTTCATTTAGTACATTATATTATTATAATATCATAATATTTTGGGAAATTCACTTGAATTTAGCTGTAATTATTATTAATTTGTAATGATTACTATTTTGTATTATAATATTAATATATTATTTAAAAGGGGTAAAATTATGAACATAAAAAATTTATCAGATATTCTAGCAGAAAAAAATATTAGACCATCTTATCAAAGATTAAAAATATATGAATATTTAATGAATAATAAGAATCATCCTACTGTTGATGATATATATAATAATTTATTAATTCAAATTCCTACTTTGTCTAAAACTACTATATATACTACTCTAGAGTTGTTTATAGAAAAAGATTTAGTTCATAGGATACTTTTTGATAAAAAAGAATTTAGATATGATGCCAATTATAATCATAATGCTCACTTTAAATGCAAAAAATGTAGTAATTTATATGATATAGACATAGACACTAGTATTGCTAGTGATAAAAATTTAAAAGGATATGAAACTCATGATATACAAATTAATTTAACTGGGATATGTGAAAATTGTATTGCAAATATGACTTAAGCTAATATTAGCTTAAGTCTTTTTATTTATATTATAGACTATATCTATAAATAGTTGACAATCATTAAAAGTTCATCTATAATGTAATTGTAATGATTACATAATTGAATATATATCAATTTTGGAAAATTTTATTTTTGCTTATACTATATAAATGAAAGGGTGAAAATATGCCAAAAGAGTTTAAAGCAGGTTGTCAAAGACCAACAATTAAAAAGAAAGAAACAATTTCAGAAAAAAAAGATTTTGTAAAAGAAACTAAAAAGGAGGAATTGCAAATGATTAAAGTAGGTAAACCAGCACCAAATTTTAATGCACCAGGTTTTTATGATGGAAAGTTTATGGATTTTGATTTGTCTGAGTATAAAGGTAAATGGGTATTATTATGTTTCTATCCAGGAGACTTTACTTTTGTCTGAGCTACTGAAGTGTCAGCAGTTGCTGAAAAATTTAATGAATTACAAGATTTAGGTGTAGAAGTATTGTCTGTAAGTGTAGATAGTCCTTTTGTTCATAAAGTATGGAATGACAATGAGTTATCTAAAATGGTTAATAAGGATATTCCGTTCCCTATGTTATCTGACCAAGATGGTTCTATTGGTAAAAAATATGGTATTTATGATGAAGAAAGTGGCGTTGAAACTAGAGGTAGATTTATAATAGATCCTGATGGAATAGTACAAGGTTTTGAAGTACTTACTCCTCCAGTAGGTAGAAATGTATCTGAAACTATTAGACAAATAAAAGCATATCAATTGGTAAGAAAAACTCAAGGTGGTGAGGTTACTCCATCTGGATGGAAACCAGGTAAAAAGACTTTAAAACCAGGTCCAGATTTAGTGGGTAATGTTTGGAAAGAATGGAAAGTATCAGAAGCATTTGAAGATTAATATATATATACCATTACCGAATTCGGTAATGGTATTTTATTTATAAATAATTTATAATTTTATTCTTTTTCCATACTTCTTGATGCTACTATGTCTACTCGGGTATCTAATATATTTTTTACTACTACATCTCCTGACTTTATTGGTGCTATAATTTCTAAATTATTTATTATTTCCATAGCTTCAAATAGTTTATCTTTAGGTATCCCATCATTACTTATAACTGGTATTCTAGATAAGTGAGCTCCTACTATTTTTACTGTAGTAGTTAATACTCTAGTGGGATTAGTGACTTCTTTTATTCCGTATTTTTCTCCTCTAGGACAATTGTTTCCTTCTACTTTATACCCATCATCACTTTTAGGATCCTCTGTTATAGTTAGTCTACATCCAATAGGGCATACTATACATACTTTTTCATATTCCTTCATACTAGTTCTCCTTCCCTTGAACTTCTACTGAAATATTAGATATATTTTTATTTTTTATACTTTTAGCTGGTAATTTAACCCTTTCCATCTCTCCAGGGGCTAAATGTTTTTTATTAATTTCCCTTACTACTTCTCCATCTGCCTTAATTACTAGCTTTACATCTTTGTATACATCTGTCACTCTCATGAATAAGTCTAGGGTTGTATCTAAGTTTTCTTCTCTAATTTCATGGGGAATTATATATCTTATTCCATTCTTAGGTTGTGAATTTATTATGTGACTATAATTTGAAAGCTCTTTTTTAATAAATTTAGCTGCATTTTCTCCCGCTCTTCTACTTTCTTCTGTAACAAAATCTACTAGATCGTGTACATGTACTACATTTCCACAAGCAAATATTCCTTCTATACTAGTCTCCATAGATTCATTCACCCTTGGACCATTTGTTGTAGGATCTAATTGGATTCCTGTACTTTTTGAAAGTTCATTTTCCGGTATTAATCCAACAGAAAGTAATAACGTATCACATTCGTAAACTTTTTCAGTTCCTGATATAGGTTTTTTATTTTCATCTACCTTTGCTATGACTACTTTCTCTACTCTATCTTTCCCTTTTATATCTACTACTGTATGACTTAATAGTAATGGTATATCAAAATCATCTAGGCATTGGACTATATTCCTAGTCAATCCTCCTGAGTAGGGCATTAACTCTGCAACTGCTTGAACTTCTGCTCCTTCTAAAGTAAGTCTTCTAGCCATAATAAGTCCTATATCTCCTGAACCCAATATTACTACCTTTTTCCCTACCATATATCCTTCCATATTTATAAAACGCTGAGCAGTACCTGCTGTATATACCCCTGCAGGCCTTGTTCCTGGAATTGATAATGCCCCCCTTGGCCTTTCTCTACATCCCATTGCTAATACTATTGCTCCTGCTTTTATCTCCATAAATCCATCTTCTGAATTTATAGCGTTTATAACTTTATCTTCCGTTATATCTAATACCATAGTATCTAATTTATATTCTATATTTAAATCTTTTAATTCATTTATGAATTTCTCTGCATAACCTGGTCCTGTCAATTCTTCTTTAAACACATGAAGTCCAAATCCATTATGAATACATTGTTGAAGTATTCCTCCTAATTCTTTATCCCTTTCTATAACTAAAATATTATCTATACCATTTTTTTGAGCTTCTATTGCAGCAGCTAACCCTGCTGGGCCTCCTCCTATAACTACAATATCGTAATTCAACATGTTATCACTCCTATTATTTCTATTCTATAAATGCTAATAGTTTATTAGGATTTCGTTTTTCCTGTTAATATATTAGATTTATTTCCGTCCTTTACTACTTCTTCTATATCTTTATTTAGTTCTCTAGCTAATATTTCCATTACCCTAGGACCACAAAAACCACCTTGACATCTTCCTGCTCCAGGTCTTACTCTTCTTTTAATTCCATCAACTGTCATTGCCCCAACATTCTTCTTTATGCTATCTACTATTTCTCCTTCTGTTATATTTTCACATCTACAGATAATTCTACCGTACCTTGGATCTTTTTTTATCAATTCAACTTTTTTTTCTTTAGTTAACTGATCAAATACAATCATTTCTCTTCTAGGATTAAAGTCTGTATTTTCATCTAATCCATTATCAATTTCTTTAATTAAATCTACAACATATTGAGCTATTGCAGGTGCAGAGGATAATCCTGGAGACTTAATTCCCGCTACATTTATAAATCCTTTTGCTTCTTGTGATTCACCTATTATAAAGTCTCCTGTACTTGGTTCTGCTCTAAGCCCTGAGAAGTTAGTGATAGTCTTATTAAATGGTACTTTATCTATACTTTTTAAAGCTGTATTTCTCACGTAGTTAAGATTAGAGCTTGAAGTATGAATCTGATCCCTTTCATTATCACTTAATTCTTGGCTGTCTGGCCCTACTATTATATTCCCATGTACTGTAGGGGCAATCAAAACACCCTTTCCAAATTCATTAGGAGTTTGGAATATTATGTGGTTAGTTATATCTCCAGCACTCTTATCTAAAATATAGTATTGTCCCCTTTTAGGTATTATCTTAAATGTTTCATTTGCAACCATATTATTTATCTTATCTGCATATACACCAGCGCAGTTGATTACATATTTAGATTTCATTTCTCCATTATTTGTTAATATTTTATACCCATCATCTACCTTTTCAATATCTTTAACTTCGCTATTTAAAATTAACTCTACTCCATTGTCTACTGCATTTTCAGCTAAAGCTATAGCCAATTCATATACACCAACTATTCCTGCAGTAGGAGAATATAATGCTCCTATTATATCTTCATTTATATTAGGTTCCATTTCCTTAACTTTTTCTTTCCCTATTATTTGCATATTAGGTATATTGTTTTCTATACCTCTGTTATATAATTCTTCTACCATTTCCATGTCTTTATCGTTGAAAGCTAATACTAAAGATCCTATTCTTTTGAAAGGTACATCTAATTCTTCACATACCTTATCGAACATAGGATTTCCCTCTGAATTGAACTTGGCCATTTTTGTTCCTGGTTTTGCATCATAACCACCATGGATTATGGCACTATTTGCTTTTGTTGTACCATTTGATACTTCATTATCTTTTTCTATTATTCCTATATTTAGTTTATATCTTGATAATTCCCTTGCTATAAAATTTCCTATTACTCCAGCCCCTATTATTGTTACGTCATACATCAAGACTGCCTCCTTTATTTATTAATAAAAAAACCACACCAAATTAATCCTATCATTCCATAGGAAACTTAGTGTGGTTCTCATAATCTCAACCTAATATTTTATTTAAATTATATGTTTTTTACTTATCTTCTTCCCATCTTAAAGATCTTCCAATAGCTCTTTTCCAGCCCTTATATATTTTATCTACTTTTTGTTGTTCCATTTCAGGCTTAAATATCCTATCTATTGAACATCTCTTTGATATTTCCTCTTTACTTTTCCAGAATCCTACTGCTAATCCTGCTAAATATGCAGCTCCCATAGCAGTTGTTTCTGTTATCTCTGGTCTATTTACTGGAACACCTAGAATGTCAGACTGGAACTGCATCAAGAAATTGTTGGCTACCGCTCCACCATCTACTTTTAATTCCTTAAGATCTATACCTGAATCCTGTTGCATAGCTTCCAAGATATCTTTACTCTGATATGCTATAGATTCTAATGCTGCCCTTATAATATGATTTTTATTAGATCCTCGAGTAAGTCCAACCATTGTACCTCTAGCATACATATCCCAATGGGGTGCTCCTAATCCAACAAAAGCTGGTACTATATATACTCCATTGGAATCTTTAACCTTAGTTGCAAAATATTCACTATCTGCGGCATCGCTTATCATACTCAATTCATCTCTTAGCCATTGAATTATAGCTCCACCAACAAATATACTTCCTTCTAGGGCGTAATTTACTTTTCCATCTATTCCCCAAGCTATTGTAGTAATTAATCCATTATTTGACTCTACCATGTTTTCACCAGTATTCATAAGCATAAAACATCCAGTTCCATATGTGTTTTTAGCCATACCATCATCGAAACAAGATTGTCCAAATAAAGCTGCTTGTTGATCTCCTGCTATACCAGCAATTGGTATCTCTGCCCCTCCATAAGTTTGAGGATCAGTATGTCCATATACTTCACTGGAAGGCTTAACCTCGGGTAACATCGATGCAGGAATATCTAATTCCTTTAAAAGCTTTTCATCCCATTTAAGATCTTTGATATTATATATCATAGTTCTTGAGGCATTTGTGTAATCAGTTACATGTACCTTGCCCCTTGTCAAATTCCATATAAGCCATGTGTCTACATTTCCAAATAGTAATTCTCCACGTTCTGCTTTTTCTCTAGCACCTTCAACATTATCAAGAATCCATTTAATCTTTGTTCCAGAGAAATAAGCATCTACTACTAATCCCGTATTTTCTTTAATATATTCTTCTAATCCTCTTCTCTTTAAATCATCACATATATTAGCAGTTCTTCTACACTGCCAAACTATTGCATTGTAAATAGGTCTTCCCGTGTTCTTATCCCACACGATAGTAGTTTCTCTTTGATTTGTTATACCTATTGCTGCAATCTCTTGAGGTCTTATTCCAGCAGTTTCTAGTACTTCTCTAGCAACTCCACTTTGACTGCCCCAAATTTCCATAGGATCATGTTCTACCCATCCTGCATTAGGATAAATCTGTGTAAATTCCTTTTGTGCTACATTTACAATTTCACTATTATGATCAAAAAGTATAGCTCTTGAACTTGTAGTACCTTGATCTAATGCCATTATAAATTTCTTTTCCATTATACACCCTCCATAATATATTATATTAAAACATTTTTCAACAATAAAATTATAATATTATTTCTAGTAAACCTTTTCCTTAAACCCATATATTAAGAAAAAAATTATATAATAATGCTCCAATTACACCACCTACTATTGGACCAATAACTGGTACCCATGCGTATGACCAATCTGAATCCCTTTTCCCTGGAATTGGAAGTATAGCATGAGCTATTCTTGGTCCTAAATCTCTAGCTGGATTTATAGCATAACCTGTTGGTCCTCCTAAACTCAATCCAATACTCCATACTAAGAAACCTGCTAATAATGCACTTAATGGTCCTACTCCATTTTCGCCATAATTGATACCTAAGATTCCTACAACTAACATAGCAGTACCTATTACTTCAGTTATAAAATTCCACTTTAAATTTTTAATTGCTGGTCCTGTACTAAATACTCCTAATTTTACATTTGCATCATCAGTAGCTGCAAAATGATCTCTAAATGATAGATATACTAAAAATCCTCCTACCATTGCTCCTAATATTTGAGAAATTATATAACCAGGAACTAACGCCCAAGATATATCTCCAACTGTTGCCATTGCAATAGTTAATGCAGGATTTATATGTGCACCACTTACCCATCCTGTAATATATGCTGCCATAGCAACTGCCAGACCCCATGCAGTAGCAACAACAATCCACCCTGAATCATGAGCTTTAGATTTTTTAAGAGAAACGTTTGCTACAACCCCATCACCTAATAATATAAGTATCATAGTACCAAAAAATTCTGCTGTGTACATAGCCATATTCGACATATTAATTCCTCCATACTTTTAAATTTTAATGAATATGTGTTACTATAGTTTAATTTTTCATTTAACTATACCTACCCCCTTTTAAATCACATATACCATACGTCAGTATCACTTGTAGATATCCCTAGTGTACCTGCATTTAAACTTTCAATTACATCTTCCTTATCCCTTATTAATCCCCCAGCTATTATTGGTGTCCTTGTCTCCTCATGAATCTTCTTTATAACTTTAGGCATTATCCCTGGAAGGATTTCTACTGCATCAGGTCTTGCTGATTTTATAAGCTTTATTCCTGTTTCAAGGGATAAAGAGTCTAATATAAAAAGTCTTTGTATGGCAAATAAATCAAATTTTTTGGCAAATTTTATTAAATTACTTTTAGTTGTAATTATTCCATCAGGCTTAATATTTTTAGCTATATATTCTAAACTCCATCTATCTTTAGCAATTCCATCAATCAAGTCAATATGAACAAAAACCCCTTTATTATATTCTTTGCATTTCTCTACAATTTCCCCTATATTTAATATGTTCCCTGATAATAAAAATATATTTTTTACTGGAGATTTCAGTACAGCCTCAAGTTTCACTGATTCATTTAATGCTGCTATTATAGGATTTTCATGTATATTAGTAAAGAATTTAGTGGCCATGCCACTCCCCCTTTCATTTAATAAAAAAAGCATGTAGTGATGACCTATATCTCCATAGGTTTCACACATGCTCTCAATTCTCTGATCTGCGTAATATCACGATATTTAATTTCTATAAATATTTCATTATCTTAATTTTATTATAAAAAAAATTGTATGTCAATGATAGTTAATTATTTGTCGAATTTTCTTATATCATTTATAGATACTTTTTTAGGTGTAAATTGGCAATTTTCATCTCTAATTTCAACTTCATCTATAGGTATATTCTTTTCTCTAGATATTATTTTTTTCACCCTTGGCCTACAAAAATTTCCTTGACAAGTTCCCATACCTGCTCTTGTTCTTCTCTTTATAGAATCTGTTGATCTGATTGATATATTTCTGTTTATTGCATCGGTTATTTCATATTCTGTAACTTTTTCACATCTGCATATTATATTTTTTTTAGGATCTTCATGATCAATTTCTCCTTGGAAATCTTCTTTATTGATTATAATAGCTTTTCTATAAGGATTAAATTTTTTGTTTTTTTCAAACTTTAATCCGGATTTAGTTAATATATCTACAACTCTTAATGCTATAGCTGGAGATGAGGTTAAACCTGGTGAATCAATACCTGCTACATTTATAAATCCTTTTGTATCACTTTCTTCTATTATAAAATCTCCAGTATTACTTCTAGCTCTTATTCCAGAAAATGTAGTTAAAGCTCTTTTAATATTAAATTCTGGTATAGATTTCCTTGCACTATTGACCACATATTTTAATGCTTCTACTGTTGTATCTACACTCCATCTCTCATCTATATCTTCTGCATCTGGACCTATCATAAAGTTTCCATGATAAGTCGTTGTTACAAGTACTCCTTTTCCTTTATTAGTAGGTGTTTGAAACACTACTGTATTGACCAAATCCCCTTGATCTTTACCAAATAATATGTACTGTCCTTTTCTTGGTAGTATTTTAAAACTATTAATCCCTACCATATTAGCTATCTTATCACTATAAACTCCTGCTGCATTTATAATATATTTTGTATGTATTTCTTCTTTATTGGTATCTATGATAAAATGTTCATTTGTCTTTTTTATGTCAATTGCTTCTGTATTTAATTTAAGATCCACACCATTTTCAATAGCGTTTTCTACCAAAGCTATAGTCATTTCATAGGGAGATGTAACTCCAACACTTTTACAGTAAAATGCACTTCTCACATCTTCATTTATATTGGGCTCTATTCTTTTAATTTCATCTTTAGATATTATATCTATATCGTCTTTTTTATGACCTACTTTTAATGCATTTTCATATGTTTTCTCTAAATTTTTTTCATCCTCTTCATCAAAAGCTATTACCAATCCTCCTGTCTTCCTATATCCAAAGTTCAACTCTTTATCTAACTGTTCAAACATACTATTTCCCTTTATGCATAATTCGCCTTTTAGTGTACCATATTTACTTACATATCCTCCATGTACTATACCACTATTTCCTTTAGATGCTCCTAAGGATACATCTCCTTGTTTTTCTATCAAAGTTACATTCAAATCATATTTTGATAATTCCCTTGCTATAGCTCCACCTATAACTCCCGCTCCTATGATACAAATATCATACATATATCTCACCCTTTATATATTTTTATTAATTTAACTAATACATTATAATTTACCCTACAAATATAATATTTAACATTAAAAAGCATGATATGCTTGTACTCTTTTAAAATTTCTGCTGTATCTTTGTATATTTTTAAGTTATTTAAAAATACCATTACCTCATGCGGTAATGGTATTTAAGTTATATACGACTAAATCTATAAGCCGAGTTCTGTATCTGACGATCATCTTTCTAGATCTACTGTTACCAGTAGACTCAAGCGACCTACCTACGGGATACTACGAGCAGTAGCTTTTTCATCCCTACTTGGTCTTGCTCCGAGTGGGGTTTACAGAGCAGACTAGTCACCTAGCCTCTGGTGAGCTCTTACCTCACCTTTCCATCCTTACCTGTCATGCAGGCGGTTTATTTCTGTTGCACTATCCTTAGAGTTACCTCCACTGGGTATTACCCAGCACTCTTGCCCTATGGAGCTCGGACTTTCCTCATGTAATTCATGCGATCATCTGATTTACTCGTATTTAATTTTTATTTTTAATCTATAAATAATATATCATATACTCATAATCTAATCAAGAACCCTTTTATCCCTATATTTCCTTAAATTACTAATTATCATCTTGTTCATAATAGAGCATTCTACCACAATTATCACAATATACAACTTCTTTGCCTTTTTTAACCTTTGAAGCAACAATTGAGGGTATTGACATATGACATCCCGTACATTTATCATCATCTAGTTTTGATATTGGTTTTGATTTTTTTATTTTTAAATTCTCATATTTAGATAATATTTCATTTTCTAATGATAATTTTAATTTTTCTATTTTATTTTCTAATTCTTTAATTTGTTTTTTTATATCATTTAATATATTTATATTATCTTTTTCAGAACTTTTATGTTTTGTTTGTAACTGTTCATAAATTTTCTCAGAATTATATAATTCCTTTGTATTTGTTTCTACATCTTCCATTAATTCTAGTATTTCATTTTCTAATTTTTCTTTTTCTTTTTTTAAATCTGCTTCTTCTTTTTGGAGTTTTGTTAACTTCTTTACATTTGAGATATCACCACTATACAATTTAGAATTTGTATCTTTAATTTGAAAATTTATTTCTTTTAATTTATGATTTAATCTTTTAATTTTCATATTGTCAACTTCTAGTTGAGTTTTAAAATTAATTATATCATATTTTTTTTCATTTAAACTCTCTGATAATTCTTCTAAATTTTTATTTGCCTCTAAAAATTGTTTTTTATTTTTGAATGTTTCTATTTCTTTTTCATATTCATAAATTTTCCATAGTATTTGTGTTGTATCCATAAAAGCACCCCCAGCTAGATTATATTGTTTTATATTGAGCTATATTATCATTTTCTGCCACTATAATTTCTATATCTGATTTAATTTTTGAACTTAAATATTTTTTTATACTATCCATTACAATTTTTTCAGTATGAAAATGACCTGCATCAATTAAATCTAGGCCTATTTCTTTTGCTATTTGTGCATCATGATGTTTTATATCTCCTGTAATATATACATCTGCTCCCTTTTTATATGCATCTAATATAAAATCTGCTCCACTACCTCCCGCTACAGCTATTTTTTCTATGTTTTTTTCTAAGCTTCCATATACACGTACATTTTGTATATTTAATCTTTGCTTTGTTTTTTCTGCCAATTTTTTCAAAGTAATCCTTTCTATATTTCCAAACCTACCTATTCCATATTCTTTTATTTTATTTTCTAATTTTATTATATCATATGCTACTTCTTCATATGGATGAGCATTAATCATCTGTTTTAATACATTATTTAAATTTGATTCCTCAACTACTACTTCTATTTTTATTTCTTTTACAACTTCTATTTCTTCTTTACTTCCTAAATAGGGGTTTGAACCTTGTTCTGGTTTAAATCTACCCATTCCTTCATATGAAAATGAGCAATTACTATAGTTACCAATATTTCCTGCTCCACTTTCTCCAAATGCTCTTCTCACTTCTTCTTCGTGAGTTTCTGGAACTGTTACTACTACTTTGTATAATTTATCACTATGAGTTTTAGATAATATTTTAGGATTTTCTATATCTAATAATCTTGCCAATTCATCATTTACTCCATTATTAGATGCATCTAAATTTGTATGTGCAGTATATACTAATATATCATTTTTAATTAGTTTTTCTACTATTTTACCTTTATAGGTATTCAAATTAATTTGCTTTAAAGAAGAAAAAAATAAAGGATGATGAGATATTATCATATCTACTTGTTCTTTTACTGCTTTATCAACTACTTCTAAGTTTATATCTAAAGCGAGTAATATTTTTTCTACTTTTCTTTTTGTATCTCCTATTTGAAGTCCAACATTATCCCAGTTTTCTGCTAAATTTTCAGGTGCAATTCCTTCTATATATTTAATTATCTTTTCTGAATCTATCATTGTATATCACCTCCAATTTAGATAGTCTATTTTTAATCTGATTATATTTTAGATTTTCTTTACTACTGTTTTTCTCAATATTTTTTAATATGCTTTTATTTTTATTTATTTTCTTTTCTAAAAAGGGTTTTAGTAATGGATCGTTCTTTTCTATTAGTTTTTTTCCTATTTCATAATATATTTCATCTTTTACTTTTTCTTGTCCTTTTTTAGCTACAATTATTTCATAATATCTATTGTCTTCTCTTGCCAATTTTTCATCTGTTATTTTATAATTATTATCATATAGATATTTTCTAAGCTCACTACTTGCCACCATTGGTTGCAATATAAATTTTTCTGCTTTTTTAGATATATTTTTATTTTCTTCTAATATATTCTGTATTAATATACCACCCATACCTGCTATTATTACAGTATCTACTTCATTTTCATTTAATGGAGAAAGTCCATTTCCAAGTCTTGTATCTATTTTATTTTGTAATTTTTTATTATTTATATAATCTATTGCACTTTGGAGCGGTGCTTTATTTATATCACACGCTATTACCTTTTTTGAAATTTTATTTTCTATTAAATATACTGGAATATATCCATGATCTGTTCCAATATCTGCTACAATACTATTCTTATCTACCATTTTTGCTATTTCTAATAATCTTGGAGTTAGTTTCATTTTTACCTCCTCTTATTTTAAAACATAAAAATGCTCTATATAGAGCATTTTTATTCTAAAAAGTCTTTTAATTTTTTGCTACGGCTAGGATGTCTTAACTTCCTAAGAGCCTTTGCTTCAATTTGTCTTATTCTTTCACGAGTAACATCAAATTCTTTACCAACTTCTTCAAGAGTTCTTGCTCTACCATCATCTAATCCAAATCTTAAACGTAATACTTTTTGTTCTCTATCTGTAAGAGTGTGTAATACATCTACTAATTGTTCTTTTAACATTGTAAATGTAGCTGCTTCAGATGGTGCTTGAACGTCTTCATCAGGTATGAAATCACCTAAGTGACTGTCTTCTTCTTCACCTATAGGTGTTTCAAGAGATACTGGTTCTTGAGCTATTTTTAATATTTCTCTTACTTTTTCTTCATCTAAATTCATTTCTTTTGCTATTTCTTCAGGACTTGGATCTCTTCCTAAATCTTGTAATAATTGACGTGAAACTCTAATGAGTTTATTTATTGTTTCTACCATATGAACAGGTATTCTTATTGTTCTTGCTTGATCTGCAATAGCTCTTGTTATTGCTTGTCTTATCCACCATGTAGCATATGTTGAAAATTTATAGCCCTTTGTATAATCAAATTTTTCTACAGCTTTTATTAAGCCCATATTACCTTCTTGTATTAGATCTAAAAAGAGCATACCACGACCAACATATCTTTTAGCTATACTAACTACTAATCTTAAATTTGCTTCTGATAATCTTCTTTTTGCTTCTTCATCTCCTGCTTCCATTCTTTTAGCTAAGTCTACTTCTTCTTGAGCTGTTAAAAGTGGGACTTTACCTATTTCTTTTAGGTACATTCTTACAGGATCATCTACACTTACACCTTTTGGAACACTTATTACAGGTGTTTTATTTTCCTTTTCATCATCATTGTTTTCTTCATTGTCAAGTAATATATCATCCTCTTTATCACCTACTACATCTATTCCTTTATCTTCTATGTCTTGATATATTTCATCAATTTCTTCAGGCGATAAATCCACCTCTTCTAATGGATCTATTATTTCTTTGTATGTTAACATGCCCTTCTTTTTACCTTTAGCAATGATTTTCTTTATGACTGCATCCTTTTTATTAGTTTTATTGGATTTTTTACTTTTAGTGTTATTCTTTTTATCACTCATTGCCTTTCCTCCTTTCAATAACAATTAGTGATTCATCTTTAATTGCTTGTTTATTTCTGTGAATTCCATAAATAACTCTTTTAATTTTTGAACCTCTCCTTCAGCATTATCTTTTTTGCCAAGATTTTTAATTTCTTTTTTAATTTTTTCTCTTCTAATTTTTAATTTATAGTAATTTATATTATCAATATAATCTTGGATTGCTTTATCAGTATCATCAACAAGTGAATCTAAATTCAAAATTTCATCTAATCTATTAGATAAATTTTGTTCTAATCCTATTTTCAGATTATCTATATTTAAATTTTTAGAATCACTATATTCTTTATATATGATTTTAGCTAGTTCTCTATTTTCTTTATTTAGAAAGTCTAAATAATTAAAATCATCTTTTAGTTTTTCATATATATTATGGTCATTTATAATTAAATTTAAAATACTTTTTTCTGATGCAATATGACCTGATTCCAATTTATATTCTACAGGCATTATATAATCTTTTCTATTATGTCTATAATGAATGTTAGAAGAGTTTCTATCAGAGTAATTAGATTTATTTTTATTATAGATTTGGTTTCTTATAGCATCTAAAGATATACCTGTACTGTTAGAGATTTCATTTAGATATACGTCTAGTTCTATTTCATTTTTTATCTTTTTTAAAAAAGTAGATATTTCTTCTGTAAATTTAATTTTACCTTCAACTGTTGATATATCAAATTTCTTCTTTAGACTGTATATTTTGTAATCTATTAAATTTAATGATTTATCTATTGCTTTTTCAAATGCTTTTATTCCTCTTTCTTTTATAAAGTCATCTGGATCTTTTCCTTTAGGTAATATTATAACTCTTGGTTTTATACCTATTGAATGAAATACTTCCAAAGCCTTATCTGTAGCTCGTTTACCAGCTGTATCTGAGTCATAACATATATAGAATTCTTTAGCATATTTATTTAGTAATTCAGCTTGCTTCTCAGTAAATGCTGTTCCAAGTGAGGCTACAGAATAACTTATACCATGACTATTTAGAGATATTACATCCATATAACCTTCTACTAATATAGCTCTATTATAAGATATATTCTTCTTTAAAATATTAATACCATATAAATTATAACCTTTATTAAATATAGGAGTATCAGGAGTATTTAAATACTTAGGCATAGTGTTATCAATTACTCTTCCACCAAATCCTATTATTTTACCTCGTATATTAATTATAGGAAATATTATTCTATTCCTAAATCTATTATAATATCCTGATTTATCTTTTCTTTTAACTATTAATCCAACTTTATATATAAGCTCAGTAGAAAACCCTTTATTTTTTAAATATTTAAATAGATCATCCCAACTATCATTGGCAAAACCTATACCAAATCTATTTATAATATTGTAATTAATTTGTCTTCTTTTTAAATATTCTAATGCTTTTTTATTCTTTTTTAGATTTCTATAGTAATATAAAGCTGCTTCTCTATTTAGTTCAAATAATTTTTCTCTTTCCTCATATTTCTTTTTATCTTCTTCGTTATTATTTTCTGGTAATTCAATATTTGCCCTATGAGCTAGAGTCTCTAATGCTTCAATGAAATTTAAATTCCTATGTTTCATTAAGAATGTTATTACATCTCCACCTTCTCCACATCCAAAGCAATGAAATATTTCTTTAGATGGAGACACCATAAAAGAAGGTGTCTTTTCATTATGAAAAGGACATAAACCTTTATAATTAGTACCTGCTTTTTTAAGATCTACATAACTTGAAATAACTTCTACAATATCATTTGCATCTCTTATTTCATTTATTACCTCATCATTAAAATTATAAGGCATTAAAATCACCTTCATATTTATTTATTCGCCAGAAAAATTCTTATTCCTTCTTATTGAACAAATTAATTTTATAAATTTTTCTTCAAACTTTTTATTATCTTTTTTTTCTCTTTTTCTATTTGTAGATTTTACTCTTTTATTTAATTTTCTTTGCTCTTTACTTAAATATCTTCTAGTTAAAAGACTATTAATATTATCATTATTATATATATATCCTTTAGAAGATATACAATAACATTTTTTAGATAATACTAAAGAAGCAAGTCCATAATCATCAGATATGACAATATCATCTTTCTCTAGTCTATTCATTATTTCTATGTCAGCAGCTTCTGAAAAATTATCTACATATATATAATGGGAACTATCTATTTCAGAGTTTATAGAATAATGAGATATGCTTGTTATGAATAAAATATCAATATTATATTTGTTTGAAATTTTATAAGCTAAATCTTTTACAGGACATGAGTCAGAATCAACTAATATTTTCATTTAATCCTCCTCATTTATTACTACTAAATAAAATTCGACATTTTTCTTCTAATTCCTTCATTTTTTCTAAAAAAAATATTAATTATTATTAATTATTTATGCCAAGGTGATGGTACAAATATATTATTAAATGTTTTAATGGCATATCTATCAGTCATACCAGCTATATAATCTGAAACTATATCTTCTTTGTCTCCTATATTTTCTCTGAATTCTAAAGGAATTTTTTTGGGATCTTTAATATAATATTTATATAATTGTTCAATTATATATTCTGCTTTTCCTTCTTCTTTTTTAGCCTTTTTATTTAAATATACCATTTCAAACATAAATTCACGTAATTTATTTGTATAAAGCTCTATTTGTTTACTCATTTTTATAAAATCATTATTCATACTATTTTGGATTACATCTACAATCATAGTATTTATTCTTTCACCATGTGTTTCACCTAATATGTCAATACAATCTTTAGGTAAATCTTCTTTGCCTAATATTCCTGCTCTCATAGCATCATCAATGTCATGATTTATATATGCTATTCTATCGCAGTATTTCAATAATTGTCCTTCTAATGTGTTAGCTTTCAATTCACCTGTATGATTCAATATTCCATCTTTAACTTCATAGGTCAAATTCAATCCTTTTTCATCTCTTTTTCTTGTTTCCAAAAATGAAACAACCCTAAGACTCTGTTCGTTATGGTTAAACCCCTTTGGATTCAATCTATTTAATACCCTTTCACCTGTATGTCCAAATGGAGTATGACCTAAATCATGACCTAAAGCTATTGCTTCTGATAGATCTTCATTTAGGCTTAAAGCTCTTGAAATTGTTCTTATTATTTGTGAAACTTCAAGGGTATGTGTGAGTCTTGTTCTATAATGATCTCCTTCAGGTGATAAAAAAACTTGAGTTTTATGTTTTAATCGTCTAAAAGCTTTTGAGTGAGTTATTCTATCACGATCTCTTTGAAATACTGTTCTAATGTCACATTCTTTTTCCTCTCGTTCTCTACCTTTTGAGTCCATGCTTAAAGTAGCTTTAGGAGATAAAATTTCTTGTTCTAACATTTGACTTTTTTCTCTTAATTTCATGTTCTCACTCTTTTCTATATGTTTTTGTCTTCACTATATATATTGGACAAATAGATATAAAATTCCTCTATTTATATAAAATTAATCTATGCTTGCTATAAATATAACCATATTTATATATACTTAATCATATATATAGTTATTATTCTATAAACATAATTAAAGAGGGTTAACCCTCTTTAATTATTAATCATTATTATTTTCTCTTAATAATTCTAATATAACTCCCGCTGTTTCTTCTACTGCTTTATTTGATACATCTATGATTTGACAACCTAAATCTTTCATTAATTCTTCAGCATATTCAATTTCTCTTAATATTCTTTCCATACTAGCGTAACTAGCTGTATTATTTAAACCTAAAGATTTTAATCTTTCTTGTCTAATTTCATTTAACTTAATTGGATTTGCTGTCAAACCTATTATTTTCTTTGGATTTATTTCATATAACTCTTTTGGAGCTTTTACTTCAGGTAATAGAGGAATATTTGCAACTTTCATATTTTTATGTGCTAAATACATACTTAAAGGAGTTTTAGAAGTTCTAGAAACCCCTATTAAAACTATATCAGCTTTTTTAATACCTCTTGCATCTTTTCCATCATCATATTTAACTGCAAATTCTACTGCTGCTACTTTTTGAAAATAATTTTCGTCTAATTTCCTTATTAATCCTGGTTCTCTTTTTGGTTTTATTGCCACTACAGATTCTATTGCATTTAGTATAGGTTCCATTATATCAACTGCTTTTATATTATATTCATGAGATTTTTCTATTAAAAACCTTCTTAGTTCTTCTACTACTATAGTAAATAATATTATACTATTTTCTTCTTTTGCTTCTTCTAAAATCTCTATTACTTGTTCTTTTTCAGTTATATATGGAAATCTTCTCATTTCAAAATTACCAGAATTAAATTGACTTATTGCTGCTTCTGCAACTTCTTCTGCTGTTTCACCAATAGAGTCAGATAATACGTATGTTACCATTGATTTCTCCATATAATCCCACCTTTAATTTTCTATCCCTAAATCTACAAATAATTTAGTTATATTTGTTTTGGATATTTTACCTACAACTTTAAACTTTTTATCCTCTGTACTATCTGTATTTATTTCTACAATTGGAAGACTATCAAATTCATGCTCAATAATTTTCACTGCTGCTTCAAGAACTGATTCCTTTTCTTCTAAATATACTATATTAGGCATCCTACTCATTATTACAGCAACTGGTACCTTTTCTATATCAACACCACCAATAGCACTTTTAAGTAGATCTTTTCTGGATATTATACCAGTTAGATATCCATCTGAGGTAACAAATATACTCCCTACATCATCTATAAAAAGAGTTACTATAGCGTCATATACAGATGTCTCTTCATCAACTACAGTTGGTAAAGATTTAATTTCTCCTACTTTTATAGATTCTATTTTGTCTCGAAATATATTTATATCTGACTTACCTGAATAAAAATATCCAACTTTAGGTCTTGCATCAAGTATTCCACTCATAGTAAGAATAGATAAATCTGGTCTTAATGTAGCTCTGGTTAGTTTCAACCTTTTAGCAATAGCTTCACTAGTTATAGGTTCGTTCTCTTTTACAATTTCAATTATCTTTTCTTGCCTATCTGAAAGTTTTATACCTCTCACCTCTTTACTTCTCTTATTAATCTCTTGAGATCTTAGATAAGTCACAAACTTCAAGCATCATGTTATATATGCTCTTAATTAAAGCAAGTCTATTATTCTTTATCAATTCATCCTCTACCATAACCATTACATTATCAAAAAACTCATCGATTGGATTTCTTAATTCTGCTACTTTTTCTATTGCTTCATAATACTCTTTTTCTTGTATATTTTCATGTACTTCTGTTTTTATTTCAATATACTTTTCATATAATGCTTTTTCTTTTTCTTCCTTTAATAAATCTACAGAGATTTCATCGTTTTCCGCTTTCTCAGCTATTTTTGAAACTCTATTAAATGCAGCTAATATTTCTTCTACATCTTCATTTTTACTCCATTTATCTAATTGCTCTATTCTTACTTCCATATCTGTAATATTATCATTACCAGTGCTTATTACAGCATCTATTATATCATACCTTATTCCTTTATCTATAAACATGTTTTTGATTCTCACATTAAAGAATTCTGTTATTTGACACTTCACTTTATCAAAGTCAAAATATAATTCATTTTCAATATATATTCTAAGAGAATTATCTATAGAGCTATTTAGTGATAAATCTAAGTTTTTATCCAATATTATATTTATTATACCTAAAGCAAGTCTTCTAAAACCATATGGGTCTTGACTTCCTGATGGCTTCATTCCTATAGCAAAACCACCACAGATACTATCCAATTTGTCCGCTATACTAATAATTGCTCCTGCTGTTGTAGTTGGAAGATTATCTCCTGCAAATCTAGGTAAATAATGTTCATATATAGCTAAACTTATTACTTCATTTTCTCCTGCTATTTTTGCATATTCTCTTCCCATTATACCTTGAAGTTCTGTAAATTCATTTACCATTTTAGTTACTAAGTCTGCCTTAGATAATAAACTTGCTCTATCTATATTTTTTTCTGTTTCTTCCCCTAAATCTAACTCTTTTGCTATATCTATAGATAATTCGTTTATTCTTTGAGTTTTATCAAATATTGTACCAAGTTTTTCTTGATATACAATTGTTTTTAAACTTTCTACATATTCTTCAAGCGGTCTTCTTACATCTTCATTGTAGAAGAATTTTGCATCTTCAAGTCTAGCATCCAATACTTTTTCATTACCTTTTGTCACTATATCAATATGTTCTGAATTACCATTTCTAACTGCTATAAAATATGGTAATAAATTACCTTTATCATCTATCACTGGATAATATCTTTGATGCTCCTTCATAGGAGTAATTATTACTTCTTTAGGCAACTTCAAATACTCTTCTTTTATTCTACCTCTTAATGGTGTTGGATACTCTACTATATAAATTAATTCTTCTAATAGCTCATCATCTTGTAATAGATTACCACCTTTTTCTTTAGCCAGCTTTACACAACCAGTTTTAATAATTTCTTTTCTTTTTTCTTGATCTACTATTACATAATTTTCTTTTAACTTTGTAAAATACTCATCTGTATTTTCGATTTTTATATTATCAGATCCTAAGAATCTATGACCTCTAGTAATATTAGATCCTTTTATACCTTCTAAATCAAACTCTACTATTTCACTATTAAATATTGAAACCAGCCATCTTATAGGTCTTGCAAACTTTATATTTTTTCCTCCCCATTTCATAGGTTTAGGAAAATGAATCTTCTTTATATAATCACTTATGTTTTGTTTTAGAATATCCTTTGTATTTGTTCCTTCCACATGTTTATTTGCAAATACATATTCTTCTCCATTAAATTCATCTATGATTATATCCTCTATATCTACTCCTTGTCCTCTAGCAAATCCTAAAAGTGCTTTTGTTGGATTATTATTATCATCAAATGCAATTTTTTTAGATGGTCCTTTTACAGTTTCTTCTAAGTCAGATTGCATATCACTTATTCCTTCTATAAATAGAACTAATCTTCTAGGTGTGCCAAAAGTAGATATTTTTTCATAATTAACTCTATTCTCATTTAATAGCTCTTGCATATTATCTTTCATCTGTTCTAATGTGTTTTGCATAAATCTATATGGTATTTCTTCTGTTCCTATTTCTAAAAGATACTTACTCATTTATTTTTCCTCCTTTAACAATGGAAATCCTAATGCTTCTCTTTTTTCTATATATTTAGAGGCAATGAGTCTTGCTAAATTTCTCACTCTTGATATATACCCAGTTCTTTCAGTTACGGATATTGCACCTCTTGCATCTAATATATTAAATGCATGTGAGCACTTTAATACATAATCATAAGCTGGATATACTAATCCTTCTTCTATTAATGCTTTAGCTTCATTTTCATATACTGAGAATAAATTAAATAATACATCTTTTTTTGCTTTTTCAAAACTATATACTGAATGCTCAAATTCTGCTTGTTTAAATATTTCTCCATACTTAATATCTTTTGTCCAATTTATGTCAAATATATTATCTACATCTTGAAGATACATTGCTATTCTTTCTAATCCATAAGTTAATTCAGCTGATTCAAGTTCACAATTTATTCCTCCAACTTGTTGGAAATATGTAAACTGAGTTATTTCCATACCATCAAGCCAAACTTCCCAACCAAGGCCCCATGCTCCAAGTGTAGGTGCTTCCCAATTATCTTCTACGAATCTAATATCATGTTTTAATGGATCTATGCCTATCACTTTTAAACTTTCTAAGTATAATTCTTGTATGTCTTCTGGAGAAGGCTTAATAATTACTTGTAACTGATGATGTTGATATACTCTATTTGGGTTTTCTCCATATCTTGCATCTGCTGGTCTTCTTGAAGGCTCTACATACACCACTTGCCATGGTTCAGGTCCTAAAGCTCTTAAAAATGTATTGGGATTCATTGTGCCAGCACCCTTTTCCACATCATAAGCTTGCATTATAATGCAACCTTTTTCTCCCCAGTATTTTTGTAATTTTAACATAAGGTCTTGTAAATACAATTTAACTCCTCCTTCTTCTTTTCAGACAATAAAAATACCCCTCATCCCTATATAGGGACGAAAGGTTAGTTCCGCGGTTCCACCCTATTTGGTACAAATGTACCCACTTAAATAGTTGCTCAGAGGTGCCTTCAATTAATATACTATTCCAGGCTCACACCATCCCTGAATCGCTTTTATAATATAGTTAATTTACTAATCCTCTTCATAGCAAAAAGTGTTATATTATAATAATCTACCAGAAACTCATCATATTGTCAATATCATCTTTGTTTTTATATTATTCACCAGTAGTTTCATTTTTATTTTTTTTACCTTTTCCCATAAATTTATTCATAGTATCACCAGCTAACTTATTTAAACTCACAATTTCTCCATCTTCTTTTACTATTTTAATAGTTGTTTTAGATATCATAGCTGCAGCTATCCCAAGTGCTGAAAGTTGTGGAGCAAGAACAGCTCCTATAGCACCTGCTGTCACAGGGATATTCATTATAGTTTCTCCATCCCTCTCTAAAATTATCTTAGTTACATTTCCTTTTTTAACTGTTTCTTTTAAAGTTGAAATTATTTCTTCACTTTTTTGATTAAAGTTAAATCCATCGTTCTTTTCACTATTTTCAATTTCAACTAATGCGTCTACAACATTTCCGTTATTTCTTTCCAGTGCTTCCTTTGCTTCTTTATAACTTACACCTGTACGCTCTCTTATTGTGTCAATTTTTTCTAAACTTATTTCCATTTAAAACACCTCCATGTTATTTATATGTTTAATGAATTTATGAAATTTAAAGATTTAAAATTTGTTTTATCTAAATTTTTAGATATAAATGATAACATTATCTCTCCTATATTTTTTAATATATTTTTATTTATATCTATATTTAAAATTTCTTCATAAGGAGTAAACAACAAAAACTTCATTATATTTAAAGTTTGTATATCTAATTTTTTTGAATATCTATCTATAGATTTACATTCATTACATAATGCTCCACTATTTATTAAACTAAATCTTATATTATTCTCTAAATCTTTATGACAATTTACACAATTTATTAAATGAGGTCTATATCCTAAATAAGATATAAACTTCAATTCAAATGCTCTAGTAATTTGATCATATTTTTCTTCTTCTACTATTATATCTAAAGTTTTAAGTAAAAGTTCAAATATCTTTATATTTGTTTCTTCCTCAATTAAACCAGCATTAGTTAATTCCAATATATATGAAGCATAGGATAACTTTTCTAAATTATCTCTTAAAGGATAGTAAGATTTAATAGTTTCACTTTGATTTAAATTATATAAATTTTTTCCTTTATATAATATGAATTCACTTAATGAAAATACTTGTGTTGCTGATATATTTTTACTTTTAGGTCGTCTTACACCTTTTGCAATAGCTTGTATTTTACCATGTTGTTTTGTATATATAGTAAGTATTTTATCCCAATCATTAAAATTGATTGCTTTTAATACTATCCCTTGAACCTTAAATAACATTTAGCCACCTCTAACTTGCATTAACTGTGTAAATCACTTTCTAACTTACTTTTAAAAGTTTTATTTTCTATTTTTTCTTTGTTTTCACTATCAATTTTACAATATAAATACGCATCTATTTTTCCAGTAGCTTCAAATATTTTCCACATATCATTTTTTAACATTATAATCCTCCCCATATTTTAGTATATTTATATTTTATGGTGATAGAATTAGATTATACAATGTAAATAGTGTAAATAATATTTGTTTATTTTACCTTTTATATCCCATACGTTTAATTAAATTTTCTTTTTCACGCCAATTTTTATTAACTTTTACCCAAAGTTGAAGATTAACTTTTAGATTTAAAAATTTTTCTATATCTTCTCTTGCACTTTTTCCTATACCTTTAAGTTTTCTACCACCTTTACCTATTATTATACCCTTATGTGAGTCTTTTTCACAATAAATTGTAGAATGAATATCAATTATATTTTTATCTTTTCTTTCTTTCATCATTGTTGTTTCTACAGCTATCCCATGAGGAACTTCTTCATTTAAATATCTTAATGTTTTTTCTCTTACAATTTCTGATATTATAATTCTTTCTTGTTGATCTGTTATCATATCTTCTGGATAATATTTAGGTCCTTCAGGAAGTAATTTTTCTATATTTTTAATTAAAGTATCAACATTCTTTCCCTGTTTTGCAGAAATAGGAATTATATATTCGAAATTATGTTTTCTATTATACTTTTCTATTAATTTGTCAACTTCTCCATTGGATAATTTATCAATTTTATTGATTACTAATATTTTAGGCATATGGATATCTTCAAGTGATTTTAATATTCTGCTATCTCCTGGTCCTATTTCCATACTATCATCTACTATCCAAACTAATACATCCATATCTTCTAATGCTAAAGAAACTTCTTTATTCATAAATTCACCTAACTTATTTTTAGGTTTATGAATACCTGGAGTATCTACAAAAATCATTTGACTTGTTTTTGTAGTATGTATAAATTGTATTTTATTTCTTGTAGTTTGAGGTTTGTCTGATATTATAGAAATCTTTTCTCCTATTATATGATTTAATAATGTAGATTTACCTACATTCGGTCTACCAATTATTGTTATAAAACCTGATTTAAATTTCATCTTTACCATCCTTTATTATGTCTTCTATTAAATCTTCTGGCCCAAAACTATATGGGAGCAATTCTTCTAATGTAAATTCTTTATATTCATTTTGATTTTTCACTATATAAATTGTCAAGTCCTTTGAAAATTCTCTCATGACTTGTCTACAAACTCCACAAGGAAATGTATATTCAGAATCTCCGGTTATAGCTATTGCTTTAAAGTTTTTATATCCTTCTGATACAGCTTTAAATATAGCTGTTCTTTCAGCACAATTAGTAGGTGTGTAACTTGCTGATTCTATGTTACATCCCGTATATATTTTATCTTCCTCCGTTAAAACAGCTGCTCCTACTCTAAATTTAGAGTAAGGAACATATGCCATTTCTTTTGCTTTTAATGCTGAATTTATTAACTCTTGTTTTTTCATCTTTTCACACCGCCTACTCTGTTATTTTTATTTCTGGATTGATTCGGGTTACTTGAATCCAAGTCATACCTGGATTTAACTTTATCCTATTTCCTGATTCATCAAAATATTTTGTCTTAGAATATTCATCTTCTTTTTCCCAGTTTATATTTATGTAATTACCTCTAGTAAAGTATTTTCCTTTTCCCTTTCCAACTGTCTCTATATAGAGTCTTCCTTGATCATCTATAACTTTTTTATTTGCTTCTTGAATTATTATATTTGTAGCTGTTAAATTGTTACTATTATTTTCATCTATATGAATTTCACCATCTTTATATCTAATATATTTTCCTATTTCTTCATCATATTTATAACTTGTTGTATTATGTTTAGAATAATTTATTTTCAATGTATTTGCAACTTCTCCTTCTATATCTTGGGAATTTTCATTAAATAGGAATGCCTCATAATTAGGCTCTGTATTAAAACCTTTTTCTTTTTCGTATTTTCTTATATCTTCCATATTGGTATATAAATTATGTGGTGATTTTTTACCTACTTCATTATTTCTATAAAAAACATACCCTGGAGCACTCATACAATCAGCTTCATCAATTCCAAAACTTATTATTTGTTCTTTTGCTTCTGGACTCCCACCACAATGAACATATATAGCATTATATTCAAGCAAAGCTCGTAAATAATATGGCCTTGCACTTCTAACTGGACCTATTACATCAGGATTATTTCTAAGAAATATCCCCATATATCTTGTGATATTTCCTTCAACTAAGAATTCATATACTATTTCTGCTTCACTAAGTCCTGCTTGCCATCTTGCATCTTTTTGATTGTCAAACATTATGGCTACTGGTCTTTCATTTTTTAGATCATTTTTTGTTTTTATTCCACTTAATGGTGAAAAAAAACCATTTTCAGCTCCATTATTATTAGATCCATCTTCATTTTCTTCTGTATTTTCTAAACTATTACCTTGTTCAATTTCTTTGTCGTTACATCCTACACCCAATATTAATAAAATAATTACTAAAAATAAAATTAATTTTTTCAACTAAATCACCCCTGATTTTTTTTAGTTATTTCTACTAATATTACTCTCCTGTTTGTAACTTTTTTAACTGTTATATTTATTTTATCACTATCTAATTTATCTCCTTTTACTGGAACTCTTCCTAATGTATTAAATATATAACCACCTAAAGAATCAAATTCTTCTTCTGGAAAATCAGTTTTAAATAATTCATTTATATCTTCCAAAGATACTTCTGCCTTTACATTATAAGTATTTTCATTAATTTTTTCTATTAAATCTACATCAACATCATATTCATCTAATATATCTCCTACTATTTCTTCTAATATATCTTCTATTGTAACTAATCCTTCTGTTCCACCATATTCATCTAATACTATTGCCATATGAACTTTATGATATTGAAGTTCTCTTAAGAGCTTATTTACTTTTTTTGTTTCAGGTACATAGTATGCATTTCTCATTATATCTACTATTTTAGTTTCATTTAAATTGACATCTTTAAATCCAATAAAAGGAAGTACATCTTTAGCATAAAGTATTCCTACTATATCATCTATACTTTCTTTATATACAGGTATTCTAGAATGACCATATTTAGTGATCTTTTCTAATGCAACTTCCATGCTATCATCTTCTGAAACTGCTATAATATCTATTCTTGGTACCATTACATCTCCTACATCAATATGGTCTATTTCAAATATATTTTCTATCATCTCTTTTTCCTGTAGTTTTACTACCCCTTCTTCTTCTCCTACATCAACAAGAGAACGTATTTCTTCTTCTGTTACAAATGGTCCAGTATTATTTATATCTCCACCCATAAGTTTTATGAAAAACCCAGTAATAAAATTTAATACTATCAATATAGGTTTGAATATTAATGAAAGTAAAATTAATGGTCTTGCTATTAAAACAGATATTTTCTCTGGATTTTGTGCTGCATATGTTTTGGGGGTTATTTCTCCAAATATTAATATTAATATAGTCATAATTCCTGTAGAAACAAGCGTAGAACTACTTCCTTGAAAAATCTCAACTGTAACTTCTGTAAGTATTGCAGTAGCTAATATATTAACTAAATTATTTCCTATTAAAATTGTAGATAGCATTATATTTATCTGCTTTTTTATTCTCTCAAGTAATAATGCTTTTTTTTGATCGCTTTCTCTTAATTTTCTTATTCTTGCAATTTTTAAAGTGGTTATTGCTGTCTCTGAACTAGAAAATATTCCTGACAATATTAAAAGTATAAATAAAATACCTAAACGTACGTATAAAAAATTATCTGACAAGTAAATCCCTCCTGCTTAGAGCTATAATAATTGAAATATTAATACAGTTATTAATATACCCAATAATGCTCCATTAACTACTTGAAAAAAAGTATGTATTTCTCCTTCTATTCTACTTTGTCCTACTAAAATTGATAGCATAAAACTAAGTGTTGCAATCAATATATTCTCTGTTAAAAAAGTCACTACTGTTGATATAGTAAAGGCTAAAGCAGCGTGACCACTTATAATCCCACCTTTAAAAGGTGTTCCTGTTTGTGTAACAGTCTTTATTACAACAGTAATTATAGTTATAAGTAATATGCATATGAAAGTAAGATGTACAGGAGAAGATCTTATTTTAAATATTATTGACTTTGTAAAAGGATTTACTCTATCAAAAAATAAAAGATATCCTACCATTATAGAATTAAGTGCTGCAACTAATACTGCTCCCGCTGCAACATTTTTTGCAATTTTTGCTAAAGGATGAAACTCGCTTGTAAACATATCTATAGTTTTTTCTACAGCTGTATTTATCATCTCTGCTATTATAACCAATGATATAGCAAAAAATAATGATAATAGTTCAAGTTTTGAAAAATTAAAAAACAAACTTAATATTAATATAAGTGTCATAACAAAAAAATGTATTCTCATATTTCTTTGTGTTTTTAGTGTATAGATAATTCCCTGTACTGCATAGTTGAAACTATCTATTAGTCTTTTCATTAGCTTTCCTTCTTTCTAATTATTTCTAAAAATTCTTAAATTTTTCATGACATCTTTTTCTTTCCTTCTCATAATAATTTTTTCACTATCTGTTAAATGATCATACCCCATAAGGTGGAACATACTATGAGCTGTAAGGTAAGCTATCTCTCTTTCTAAGCTATGGCCATATTCTTTTGCTTGTTCATTTGCCTTTTCTATAGATATTACAATATCACCTAAAGTTGGCAAATAATCTTGTCCTTCTAATTCATCTTCCATTGGGAATGACAACACATCAGTTTCTTTATCTTTCCCGCGGAATCTTTTATTTAATTCTTTAATCTCTATATTATTCACAAATGAAACGCTTATTTCATAATTGAATCCATATTTTTCATAATCTAAACATTCCTTTATTACACTATTTATAATCTCTTCAATTTTTTCATCTAATAATATTTCTGTTTGTCTATTATCAATATAAACTTCCATTGATTCTCTCCTTATTTTTTCTTTTTCTCATGATTTTCATAAGCTTCTATAATCCTTTGTACTAGTTTATGTCTTACAACATCTTGTTTGCTAAGATATATAAAGTCAATTCCTTTTACACCTTTTAAAATATGAGTAACTTGCTTTAATCCTGATGTCTTTCCATATGGTAAATCTACTTGTGTTATATCACCAGTTATAATTGCTTTTGAACCAAAACCTAGTCTTGTCAAAAACATTTTCATTTGTTCAGATGTAGTATTCTGTGCTTCATCTAGTATCACAAATGCTGAATCAAGTGTTCTACCTCTCATATATGCAAGTGGTGCTATCTCTATTAAACCTCTTTCTCTATTTTTCAAAAAGGCTTCTCCACCAAATATATCAAATAATGCATCATAAACAGGTCTTAAATAAGGGTCTACTTTGTCTTGTAAATCACCTGGTAAAAATCCTAGTTTTTCTCCAGCTTCTACTGCTGGTCTTGTTAAAATTATTCTTTCTACTTCTTTGTTTTTAAATGCTTGAACTGCTTTTGCAACAGCTAAATAAGTCTTACCTGTTCCTGCAGGACCTATTCCAAATACTAGATCATTTTTAGCCATAGAATCTATGTATCTTTTTTGCCCTAGTGTTTTAGGTTTTATAGTTTTACCTGAGTAAGTAACACATACTGTATCATCTAATAGTTCTTTCATTTTGTTTTCTTTTCCTTCATATACAAGTGTTATTGCATATCTAATTTGTTGGTTTGTAAGTTTACCTTCTACTTTTACTATGTCTATTAATTTTTTTATTAGGGTATCCACAAGTTCTACATTTTCTTTTTTCCCTAAAATTTTTATTTCACCTTGACGAGATACTATGTCAATATCAAATTCTTCTTCTATTAGTTTAATATTTCTATCAAAATCTCCGTATAATTCCCTACTAAAATCTTCATCATTTATCTTTATGCTCTTTTCATATCTACTTTCTGTCAATACTATTCCTCCTTATTTTCTTCTGAATCGTCATTTTGAATTTCTATATTCTCATTAATATATTTCTTTTGTGCTATATTTTCAATTAACTCTACTTTTATACTAGCTATTAAAAAATTGTCTTTTCTTTCAAATGTTATATCTTTGGATAAAACTTTACTATCTTCTTTTACATCTTTCATAGCCTCTTTTGTTATTATAACACTTAAGGACTCCTTTAATGAATCTATATTTTGTTTTACTGTTTCTTTTTTTACCTCTCTATATTCATGTTTAATTATATCAAATGGAATTATTGAATAAAAACTCTTATCTTCATCACCTATAAATTCTCTATAATGTTTAAATGGTATATCATCTTTTTTAATATGTATACTTTTTTCTCCAATTTTTATCTCTCTAGAAAAATATTTTTCTCCAGTTTCTTTTTCTACTTCTTTAACTATAGGTTCTTTTATAGTTTTATAATAATAAGTTCTTGCAAGTACTTCACCTTCTGAATGAACCAAAAGTATATTTTCATCTTCTTCATTTTTTATAACACCTGATATTAATGTCTGGCCTGATTTAACAATATCTCCTTTTTCAACTACGGCTTTGCCATTTTTAGCAATTACTTTTTCTATTACCCCTTTTTTAGAAGCAACTATATTGGTAGGTTTAGATTTATCCCACTTATGATCATGAGTATAATATTCTCTTTCTTTTAAATCTATAATTAGTTTAGTTCCTTTAAGTTTTAAATTTATATATGATATATCATCAAATTCTTTTAAAATCTCAATTTTTAATTCTTCATTATCTATTGTTGATTTTCTTACTCCAATTTTTACCCCTTCTCTATTTAAGTATTCTATTAATTGTTTTTCATCAAATTCTTCAGGTGAATATATGTCTATAGTCCAAACAAATGAAGTTAAAAAAAAGATTACACCTATCATTAAGATGAAACCTAAAGCCAACATCTTCCTTTTTCTTAACTTCGTAAATAAAAAAGGGAACCCTTCTCTAGATATTACTCCATATCTTGATCCGACTTTCAATATTATTGGTTTGAGCTGTTTAAAGCCTTTTAAACTAACCTTTGCTTCAAGGGTCGTATAGTCTAATCTCTCTATATCCCAAAGGTAAATATTATTTATAGTAGCTAAATTAATAAATCTTTCAAGTGTCAATCCCTCAATTCTTATAATAACATACCCTCTAATATAATTCCATAATCTTATGATTAACAAGATAGTCCCCCCTTTATATAAATTCTATATTTATTATTTTTCCTGATACTACCACTTCTTCTGATACAATATTTTTTATCACTAAATCCTTTCCTATTATTCTTATTATTCCTGATTTACTATTAATTCTAATCCTTTCTTTACTATATTCAACTATTCCCTTATGATTTTCTATGTATAATTGAATATTACCTATTAAAGTTATTTTAGGTAAATCAAGTACTATTTCCTTTGGTAATTCCAATACTTCAGCTATATTTGTTTTAATGTTATCTATTTTTTTAGTCATTAAAATATCCTCCTCTATAATTAAATTTATGCTTTTATTTTTATTACTATTACAAAAAAGAAGGTAACGCTTATAAGCGTTACCTTCTTTTTTCAAGTGCTTTAGGTTTTGATAATATTTCTGATAAAATTATACCTTCTACTAATTGTTTTTTATTAAATTTTAAACTAATATCTTCAGAACCTATTTCTTCATTTCTAATGTTATCTATTTTCACAGATATTTTTTGATTTCTATCAGAAATTATCTTCTCTTCATCTCTCTTATTTCTTATATTCTTCATTTTAGTTAGATATTTTTCTCTATCAGCATAATTTTTTCGTCTTGATTTTAACTCTTTTATCTTTTCTTCTTCATTAATATTTCTCTCTTCATCGATATAATTTTCTTGTTTTTGATTTAAATTCCTTTTAGTTATTCTTCTTTCTTCTATACTTTTTTGTCTTCTATTAATCTGTTCGTTATATTTAGGTACTTTATGTACCACTTGTTTTTCAGATACATTTTTATTATCATTATACATTTTTTTAGGTTTCTTTTTTTCATTTTTTTTCTTATCATTTGCACTTTTGAATAATGCTGGACCTAATATAATCAATAATGGAAATATTAAGTCTAAAAAATCCATATAATCACCTAATTTCTTTTATTGCTATTATTGTTATCATCTTTGTTTATATCTGAAATTGATTCTCTCATATTTGTGTCAGACATTATATTTTTCATATTATAATAATCCATAGCTCCCATATTTCCACTTCTTAATGCTTCTGCTAATGCCTTTGGAACTTCTGCTTCTGCTTCTACAACTTTTGCTCTTTGGAATTGTACTTCTGCTTTCATTTCTTGCTCTTTTGCAACTGCCATTGCTCTTCTTTCTTCTGCTTTAGCTTGTGCTATTCTCTTATCAGCTTCTGCTTGATCAGTTTGAAGAGTAGCACCTATATTTCTTCCTACATCAACATCTGCAATATCAATAGATAATATTTCAAAAGCTGTTCCTGAGTCAAGTCCTTTATCTAATACATTTTCTGATATACCATCTGGATTTTCAAGTACTGCTTTATGTGTCTCAGCACTACCTACTGTTGTTACAATTCCTTCGCCAACTCTAGCAATTATTGTTTCTTCTCCAGCTCCACCTACAAGTCTTTCTATATTTGCTCTAACAGTTACTCTAGCCTTTGCCATTACCTCTATACCATCTTTAGCTACAGCTGCAACATTTGGAGTTTCAATCACCTTAGGATTTACACTAACTTGAACAGCTTCTAATACATTTCTTCCTGCAAGATCTATTGCTGTTGCTCTTTCAAATGGTAGTTCTATATTTGCCCTTTGAGCTGCAATTAAAGCATCTACTACAGTGTTTACATTTCCTCCTGCAAGATAATGTGCTTCCAACTTATCTACATCAATATTAATTCCAGCTTTTGTTGCTTTTATCATTGGTCTAACAATTCTTGATGGTATAACCTTTCTAAGTCTCATTCCAACAAGAGTAAATAATCCAATTTTAACCCCTGAAAAATATGCAGTTATCCATAAACCTACTGGTATAAAACTTAATAATAATGTTAAGAAAATTAATACTGCTACTCCAATTATAATTATTGGTATTAAACCTTCCATTAAAATTCCTCCTATAAATTATATTTTTCTTACAACTATTTTTGAACCTTCAATTTTTACTATTTTAATCTTTTCCCCCTTTTTGATAAATTGTCCTTCTGTTACTGCATCTAACCTCTTATCTTCTACCATAACAGTTCCTGAAGGTCTAAGTGTAGTAATAGCTACTCCTTCTCTATCTAAATATCTAATATTGTTTACTGTACTAGAATATCCAGAATCTCCTTCGTGTTTGGTATTTAATACTATTTTATCAAAATATGGGCTCTTCTGTCCATATTTTAAAAATAAATATGCTACTAATATACTTAATATAAATGCTATCACTATTGAATATATAGCTATTTGAACATCTGGTGATGCTAAAATTATAGATACTACAATACTTAAAATACCACCAATGCCTGGAATTCCAAAGCCTGGAACTATAGCCTCAATTACAAGTAATATTATACCTGCAATAAATAATAACATAGCAGTCCAACCCGTATTCCCTACTATAAAATTACTTCCAAAATATAGTGCAAAGGAAATAATTGCTACTGTCGCTCCACCACCAAATCCCATGGTAAATATTTCAACAACTATTGCTATAAATCCAATTATAAGGAGTAAACTAAGAACATAAGGATTTACAATAAATTTTGCAATCTTTGTTACAAAGTCTATTTCAGATACGATTATTTCATCATAATCTATGTCTAATTCTTCTAATATTTCATTATAGTTATTTGCAAGTAAATCTGCAAGTGCCAATTCTTTAGCTCTTCTAAAATTTAAGTTAAGAAGTCTTCCTTTATCAATTACACCATCAATTTTTATGCTTTTGTCAGCCATAGAAGCTACAAGTTCAGGGTCTCTATCTTTTGATACAGCAGTAGCTCTAAGTTCTTCAACCCAATATGAAAGTGTTTTTTCAGTATTAGGTATAGGTTCTGCAGATCCTATTGTTGATCCACTTGACATAACTATTGTATCACTAGATATTGTTAATAATACTCCTGCGGACTCTGCTTTTGTATTTACATATGAAATAGTAGGTACATCTAATCTCACTATAAGATTTTTAATTTTCTCTGCTTGATCTATGTATCCTCCATATGTATCTATTTCAAATATAATAGCTTGCGGATCTGATTTTAAAGCGTTATTTAATTCTCTTTGAACAAATTGATATGTAGAGTTATCTATGTCTCCTTTAATAGGTATTACATATACATCTTTTCCAGTATCAGCAAACACCAAAGTTGTACTAGAAATTATGAGTAATATTGTGAAGATTATAAGTAATATTTTTTTGTTCATTTTTTTCACCACCTTAATACTATTATATAATATTATATAGATATATTGTATAGAATATTTTAAATTTTTATTGTAAAAAATAGATGTCTTGCAACAAGACATCTATTTAATATTATAGTTTAGAAGCAGCCTCTTCATCAATTATAAATGTAACATCTGGATGAAGTTGTAATATAGAAGCTGGAACTTCAGGTATAATATCTCCCTTTATTGTATTCTTTATAGCTTCAGCTTTATCAATACCACTTGCAAGTAATATTATTTTCTTTGCTCTCATTATATTTCTCATACCCATACTTATTGCCTTTTTAGGTACTTCATCTAAGCTATTGAAGAATCTTGAATTAGCTTTAATCGTCTCTTCATTTAAGTCAACTAAATGTGTTCCAGAAGCAAATTTTTCATCTGGTTCATTAAATCCAATATGTGCATTGCTCCCTATTCCAAGTACTTGTAAATCAATATTACCTTTTTCTTCTACTAACTTATCATAATTATTAGATTCTAATTCAGGATTATCAGTTTTACCATTTGGAATAAAAGTATTTTGTTTGTCTATGTTTATATGATCAAATAAATTTTGATTCATATAATATCTATAACTTTGATGATCTTTACCTGAAAGTCCATAATATTCATCAAGATTAAATGTAGTAATATTACTAAAATCAATTAATCTTTCTTTATATATTTGAATTATTTCTTTATACATGCCTAATGGCGTAGACCCAGTCGCAAGTCCTAATACTGAATCATCTTTAATATTTACTTGACTTGCTAAAATAAATGCTGCCTTTTTACTCATTGATTCATAATCTTTTACTTTAATAATTTTCATGTTTACTTTCCCCTTCAACTATAGCATTAATTATATTTATTTGTTCATCAAATATAATTATATCTGCATATTTATTTTTTTCAAGACTTCCTCTTTCATTATTTATATTTATTACCTTTGAAGGGTTTAAACTTGCAAGCTTAACACATTCATAAAGTGGTAATTCAGTATTATCATACATATTTTTCACAGCTTGATTTAATCTTAAAACACTTCCTGCAAGTGTTCCATCTTCCAGTCTTGCTGCATTGTCCTTTACAATAACTTCTTGACCACCTAAATCATAACTTCCAGACTTTAAACAAGCTGCTCTCATTGCATCTGTTATAAGAACTAACTTATCAGGTCCTTTTAGTCTATAGGCTATATTATAAATTGCATTATGAAGATGTATATTATCTGCTATAATTTCAGTACTAATATCACTATCCATAATTGCCCCTACTACACCAGGATTTCTATGATGAAGTCCTGTCATTGCATTGAACATATGAGTACTATGTGAAGCACCTCTTTTTATAGCTTCCATTGCCTGTTCATAACTAGCTTCAGTATGACCAATTGAAAGTGTAGTACTTTCATTTTTAATTACATTTTCTAAAAAGTTGAAATTTTCATCTCTCTCTGGAGCATATGTTATTAGCTTTATAACATCCATATATTTTTCTATTGAATCATATTCAGGCTTTATAATATATTCTTCCTTTTGAGCACCTTTATATTTAGGGTTTATAAATGGTCCTTCCATATGAGCCCCTAATACTTTTGCTCCATTTAACTCTTTAGTCATTGATTCTCTTACAGTATCTAATGCATTATATATGGATTCTAAATCCATAGTCATTGTAGTTGGTAAAAATGAAGTTACGCCATTTTTTAATATTGTTTCACTAATAGTATTTATAGAATTAATATCACCATCCATAGTATCACACCCACTGGAACCATGTATGTGTATATCTATAAAACCTGGAGATACAAAATTATCTTTTGCATCAATGATTTTTTTATCCTTTTGTTCAAATTCTTCATTAGGTACTATATCTAATATCTTTTTTTCATAAATTAATACATGATTTTCTAGTATTTTATCTTCTAATATTATTTTTCCATTAATTATTGCGTTCATATTTTCACCTCATTTCTTATTGTCTATATGCTCTATTACTAAACTTATATCTATCTCCTCTATAAAAGGATTTAGTATATTGTAAAGGCATTCCTTCTTCTAAATAAGTTATTGATTTTATTAACAGTATAGGATCCCCTATTTTAATTCTTAAATGCTCTGCTGTTTTTTTATGTGCTAGAAGAGCTTCAATTGTTTGATCTGAGTATGAAATATTTACCCCTTGTTTTTTAAGATATTCAAATATTGATTTTTCATTATCTTCTTTTTTAAGATTTGGGGTGAAATGAAAAGGTCTTAATACAACCTCATATCCCCAAGGTTCATTATCTGCATATCTTATTCTTTCAATTTTAAAGATTAAATCTTTATTTTTAATTTTTAATCTTTTGGCGTATGTTTCACTAGCTTCAATGATTTCCATACTTAAAACTTTAGAACTTGGCTTTTTATCTAAGAGTTTTATATCCTCTGTAAAACTAGTAAGACCCAAGCTATCTTTAACTAACTTCTGATCAGAAACATAAGTTCCACTACCTTTTATTTTATATAAATACCCTTCACTAACTAAATTACTTATTGCTTGTCTAACTGTTATTCTAGTTACTTTAAACATTTCTGCTAATTTCAATTCTGAATAAATAGGCTTTCCTCTTTCAAAGGTTCCATTTTCAATATTTGTTTTTATATATTCTTCAATTATTTGATATTTATGCATTATAGCCATACACTTACTCCTTTATTATAAAAAAATTCCTTTGGACCATAAATATGATGTTATTCCAAAAAGTAAAGCAAATTTTATATATCTAGATATAAATTTATTCTTATTATCACTTTTTTCATCAATAAAAGTTATTGAATATGCAACTATTGCACTTGAAAGTATGGTATTTAAAACAATTATTAGTATATCTTGATTTATGCCTAATTTAGTTAATAAAGTAACTAAGATTAGATTAACTAATGCAATGCCTGTTGCCATGAATGCAGCACCTTTAATACTAATTTTTATAATTTTATTATCCATTATATCCCCCTTAACTATTTGTTATATCTCCCAATACTACATAATTTTTAGCTCCAGTTGCGGATTTAATATTGCTCTTTATATTATTTAAACACTCATTCCCTAATATTGCAAATGCAACTGCTTCTTTAGAAAAAGAGTTCATGCTATGATCTTCCATTGAACTTATCTTAATGTTTTTTAATTTTCTTTCCAATGATTCTCTAAGGGTTAAATTATAAGCTCCTCCACCACAAAGAATTATTTCATCTAAGTCTATGTTATTTAGTATAAAGCGCTTATATGAATCTGCCATTGTCTCTGCTGTAAATTCAGTAGCAGTGGCTATTAAAGAATTTGCATCAATATTATTATTTTCTTTTATTAATTGTTCAACATAAAAAGAACCAAAATGCTCTCTACCGGTAGATTTAGGCGGCTGTTGTTCAAAAAAAGAATGAGACATCATTTTGTTCAGCAATTCATAATCTATTCTACCTCTTTTTGCAATCTCACCATTTTTATCATATTCAATCCCTTTAAGTCTTCTGCATAATTCATCTATTATCATATTTCCTGGACCGGTATCGAAGGCAAGTATTTCATCTTTTGAAGTATCTTTCTTTAATATAGTAGTGTTGGCTATGCCACCAATATTGTGTATAGCAATATTCTTTTTATATTTATTAAATAAAATGTAATCAACATATGGTACTAAAGGGGCCCCTTGACCACCTGCAGCAATATCCTTTCCTCTAAAATTAGATATAACTTTTGTATTGGTTCTATATGCAATTACTGAAGGTTCTCCTATTTGCAAAGTAGATGGAACCAATTTTCCTTCTAAGTTAGGATTATGATAAATAGTTTGTCCATGACTTGCAATGAAATCTACATTGTCTAAAGAAATATTAGCTTTTTTACATAGATCTATACATGCGTCTGCAAATAAGTTACCTAATTTATAATTCAAACTGCATATTAAAGCTACATTAGATTTTTTAGCATCCATGCTATCATGAATTTCATTTTTTATATCTTCATCTATAGGATAACAATTAAAATATATCTCTTTATATTTTGTATCTATACCCTTTCCCTCAATTTCTAATAAAACACTATCAATACCATCTAAACTTGTCCCGCTCATAAGTCCAATACAATATTTCATCTATTTACATTCCTTTCATATATCTTAGTGCAATGTTATATCCACCATATACAGGATCTACTTTTAGTTTTTTTATATTAACATTTGAACCACATAGTTCTTTTAATTTCTCTTTTATACAATTATAATAAAAGTCATTATTAGTTACTACTCCTCCTGTTAATATGATATCAATATTTTCTTGTTTAGCAAAGTTTATTTTATAAAAATTATAAATTTGATTAGCTACTTTATCTATTTCACTATTAATTATATGCTGAATAATATTTTTAAGATTTTTGCTTAATTTATCATCTATTAACCAATTGAATATTTCTCTAGACAATTTAGCAACTTCTTTTTTATCCTCTTTATATACTATATTCTTTATATCTAAAAAATCATTTAATCTATAAAATGATTTTATTTTTTCGCTTAGTTCATAATTTCCTTTTTCATATTCTTCTATAGTTTCTCGAATTATTTCTATAGATAATTTATAACCAGAGCCATAATCTTGTAAAATATGGCCCCAGCCTCCAGATAATTTTAATTTATTATTTTTTATTGTTATAAACGAAGAACCTGTTCCTATTATTCCTAAAATACCATTATGACTTGTAAAATAAGAATAATATGCCATTTCTAAATCTGTTATTAAAATTATTTTTTGTATATACTTTTTTTCAAGATCAGACTTTAATTTTTGTCTTATAACTTCATTTTTAGTCCCAGATATACCTAATACTAATAAATCTACTTTATAATCTTTTTTAAATAAACAATTTAAACATTCTGTTATATTTTCTAATGTTTTTTCATAATTTATTGTAGCGTTTGAAAATCCAGTTTGGATTTCTTCTAATACTTCTCCTTTATTGGAATATATAATTCCCTTAGTTTTAGTACCTCCACCATCAAGTGATATTATATTATTCATATTTAACCTCTTCTAAACATAAATTTTTGCCATGGCTTTATTAAATCAATTAAAAATAATTCTTCCTCTTTTATCCTTCCTACAACATTAGTTTTTCCAGAATTTTTCATATCAGAAAGTGCTATTTGAAGTTCTCCTGCATAATGACCATATTCGCTAGACTCAATTATTACATCTCCTTTTTTAATGTCAACCGCATTAAACACTTTGAAATCATGTCCTCTATATTTCACCCTTGGTTGAGTTGATCTAATAAAATTATCAGATATATCTCCTCTATTAAAATGTAATTCTTCTAATACTATTTTCTCTTCAATTTCAGGAATATCTTCAACTAAATCAATATCAAATGTAATTAAGTCTCTTCTTAATGAACCTAATTTTTTAATCTCATCGTCTGTAGGATAGCAATTAGAAATTATAACATCATCAATAAATCCATTCATAGCTATATAGTGTTTTGCTTGAATATCTATAGGTAAATTTCTATGCATTTCCAGCGTAGGTAATCCATCTGTAACAGGCCATGGACCAAATGTATCATCATTTTGAGATGTAATAAATGCTGCTGTTCTAAGACCATGTTTCTTAAAGTTTTCTGTACACTTCATAAAATGGTCATAATTAAGTCCACTATGATTATGAGGATAAAAGTTATGGCACCCTATTAATTTCTTTGTATTTGGCATGTAATTCATTATTAAGTCAATATACTTAGTATCATTACTCATGTTTATTTCTATCATTAAACCTTGCTCATTAAACGTCATAAGAGATTCTTCATTGCCTGTAAATCCCATATCTAGTCTTATTCCATCTGCTCCTATTTCTTTAAAAAAAGTTAAATCTTTATAATTAATATTTAACTGTTCAAAAACTTTAGGATTTACATCTGCTATTACCATCATACCTTTAGATGCCGCATATTCATTTATAGTTTTAAATTTTTTTACTACTTCATCTTTTTCCTCTACTGAAACACTTAATAAGCATGTAAATATTCTATCAAATCCATTTTCTGAAGTTATATCTATATATTCTTTCATTTCTTTTATACTGCTTTTTTCTGGATATATTGAAATTCCTAATTTGTCCATAGTAGCCTACCTTTCTGATATTTTTTTATACATTTTTATGAATCTTTCAATCATATTCATTTCTGACATAGCAGTCATTAAATGATCTTGAGCATGTATAAGTATTATATTAACATCTACTTTATCTCCTGCTGCTTCTGCATGTATCATTTCTGTTTGTAATTTGTGTGCTTCTGTCATAGTTTTGCTAGCTTCTTCCATTAATTCTTCAGCTTTTTCAAACTCAAATTTTTCTGCGTAGTTTAATGCTTCATGAGCAGTCCCTTTTGCATCTCCTGCTGTTGCAATTATTCCAAATATTTTTTCTTCATTCATTTTTATTCCTCCTAATTTATTTATAAGATTAGTCTATATAGACTAATCTTATAAAAGTAATATTCTTTAGTTACTTAACTCTTCTGTCTCTAATTCTAATTGTTTGTTATCATATAATTTAAAGAATGGGTAATATATTAAAACAGATAATACAATACAAATCAAGTTAAGTACAATAGCTTTCCAATCTCCACCTGTTGCAAGATATGCTCCTATAGGTCCTGGTAATGTCCAAGGTGCAAGTACTGATGGTCTTGATACTAGTTCCATTGACATAGCAACATAACTAACTATTGTATTAACAACTGGTGCAAGTATAAATGGTGCTATTAATATTGGATTTAATACTATAGGTGCACCAAATATAAGCGGTTCATTTATATTAAATATCCCTGGAGCTAAAGCAGTTCTCCCTAAAGTCTTAGCATATTTAGATTTTGATGCAAATGCTAATAATAACACTAATCCTATTGTAGCACCTGATCCACCTATCCAAATAAACCATTGATAGAAAGGTTCTGGAGCAATATGTGGTAATACTTTTGCTCCTTCTGCTGCTGCTGCTGTATTTGCGTCAAGTAAAACTGTCCAAATCGGTCTAGCAATTGATCCAACAACTGAAACACCGTGAATTCCTGCAGACCAGAATACAGTAATTAATACTACTGGGAAAAGAACTCCTGGTAATGTATCAGATGTAGATACAAGAGGAGCCATTATTTTAGCTATAAACCCATGCCAATCAAATTCCAATACTACGGATACTATAGTCATTAATATAACCACAACTGCTGTAGGTGTAAGAGCTTCAAAAGATCTAGCTACAGAAGCTGGTACTTGCTCTGGCATTGTTATTTTAAATCCACTTTTATTCATTAATCTCATTATTTCAACTGCTAATATTGATGTTATAATTGCAACAAACATTCCTGCTCCACCTAGATTTGCCATTGGTAATACCCAACCAATACCATCTATAGCTTGAGGAATTATAGTCATTAAAAATGCTACAACTGCTAAGTTACCACCTGATACTCCATCAAGGTTATAAGACCTTGATAAACTATATCCTATGCCCCAGGCTGCGTACAACGACATAATATACATTGTAAGTCGATAAGGTAACAATATCTTAACTATATTTTCAGCTGCCCATATTGCAATAGCCGAATCCTTTGGTACTGGTGGAAATGCTAATATCAAGAAAAATGAACCTACAATTATTATTGGTAATGTTGCAACGATTCCATCTCTTATTGCTCTTAAGTGTCTTTGTTCTGCTAACTTAGCCATAGGAGTTGAAAATTTCTCATCTAGCCAAGTCATAAATTTATCCATCATATATGAATTCCTCCTTATTCAATTTTAAATATTATTTATTAGTTTTTTCCATTATGAAATTAAATAATTTTTTTACAATTGGTTCCATTGGTGCATACATATTTGGTGGTATCTTTTCTACAGTTAAATCATCAAATTTTTCTGCAGATTCTTTTATTACATCAAATCTATGCCTGATTTGAGGTGCAACTAATAATACATCATAATTATCATTTTCAAGTTCTTCAAGATAATTTGTAGTTCCGAATGCTTTAACATTCATTTCAACACCATTTTTTTTAGAAACTTCTTCTAATTTTTTAGCTGTCATAGCTGTAGACATTCCACCTGCACATACAAACATTACTTTCATATAAAATCCTCCTCTTATTTTATTAATTAACTATAGATTTGTAAAGAATATCTGAATTTTTAGCTAGTCTTTCTTTAGCATCTTCAAAATTACAATCATTCTTTATCATCACTATAGAAATTTTCGGATTATAATTAGATAATTTCAAGTATCTCTCCGCTTCATCATATGATACATTTGTAGCTTTCATTATAATACCTTTTGCTCTCTCAACTAATTTTATATTTGTTGGCTTTAAATCAACCATAAGATTCTCATAGATTTTTCCTATTCCTCTCATAGCTCCAGTAGAAAGCATATTTAAAACCATTTTCTGAGAAGATCCTGATTTTAATCTTGTAGAACCAGTTAACACTTCAGGACCTACTAATAATTCTATAGCTACATCTGCTATCTTACTAATTTTTGAATCTTTATTATTACTTATAGCTCCAGTAATACAGCCGATTTTTCTAGCATATTCTAAAGCTCCAATTACATAAGGAGTTCTCCCACTAGCTGATAAACCTATAACAACATCTTTAGAACTTAATTTGATTTTCTCTAAGTCCTCTTTACCTAAAATTTCACTATCTTCAGCTCCTTCGACCGCTTTAGTGATAGCGTTTTCTCCTCCTGCAATTAATCCAATTACTTTTGAAGGATCTGTTCCAAAAGTAGGCGGACATTCTGCTGCATCAAGAATACCAAGCCTTCCACTAGTTCCTGCTCCTATATATATTAACCTGCCATCCTTCTTAAGTGACTCTACAATATATGATATAAGCCTTGAAATTTTAGGGATTTCTTCTTTAATTGCTTCTATTACTTTTTTATCCTCTTGATTCATAACCTCAAGAAATTTTTCAGTTGAAACTCTATCTATATTTCTAGTGTTTTCATTAATCTCCTCAGTAATTAGTTTATCCAATTCAATTTTCAATATCTCACCTCCTATCTTTTTTAATATTTAATTACAACTTTATTATATAATAAAGTTGTCTATTTGTATATACAAATTTATTATTTTATTTAAATTGTGGTAAATATTTTTTATGTGCTTTATACATTTCTCTAAACACTTCATTTGCAACACTATCT